>JAJQAS010000280.1 GCA_021203685.1 Clostridiales bacterium
CTTGCTACCTGCTCTATTACATCCTCCGCAAGCAGCCCGCGTTTTCTCTGCACCCCAAATACCTGTCTCTGAATGTGCTGCCCTCCATTCTCTCTTTGGGATTGCCCCTGGCTTGCAGTACCCTGTTGATGAGCGTTTCCAATATCGTTGCCAACAACAGAATGATCGCCTACGGCTCGGTGGCGCTGGCAGCCCAGGGTGTAGCTGGAAAGGCCGGTATGCTGCTGTCCATGCTGCTGATGGGCATTTGCATGGGGTTACAGCCCGCGATTTCCTTCAACCACGCCAGAGGAAACCGGGCAAGGGTCGGTCAAATCATTCGTTCCACCGCTGTGTTTACCACTCTGCTGGGCAGCGCCATCGCCCTGCTTTGTTTCCTGTTCCGACACCAAATCATTGCCCTGTTCATCGACAACGCGGAAGTAATCGCCCACGGCTCAATCATGATTTTTGCCTCCATTGTCATTGGGCCGTTTTACGGGCTGTATCAGCTCTGTCAGACCTTTTTGCAGTCCACGGGAAAGGCGTCCTTCGCCACGCTTGTGGCCCTGATGGACAAAGGTATTTTTTATCTGCCTATCCTGTTGCTGATGGACCGGCTGTTTGGGATGTACGGCATCGCCTTTGCCTCTGCTGTCACGCTGGTGTTTTCGATTGCTGCAGGCGTGTTTTTCAGCCTACGGTGGAACCGAAAGCTGGCGCAGGAGACGGTGTAAACAACTCTTTCAAGCTGGGAGGCGCGTTCTTCATCGAAACAGTCAACTCGTGATGACAGAGCTTCTGCTTTCCCCGCCGCCGGGCCGTTCTGCCCGGCGGCATTTTTTATGGGTTCTTTACACCGACCCCCGCTTCACCAATCTGGTATTGACCTCTAGCTTCACCCGGCAGCGGTCCCCGGTCTGCATCACATGGAGCAGCCGCAGCACTGCCTGCTGGCCCATGTACTGCTTCGGCACCTGCACCGTGGAGAGGGTCGGTTCCGTGTAGCTGCACACCGGCATATCGTCGAACCCGATGACCGCCACCTGCTGGGGGATCAGGTAGCCCAACTCCTTCAGCGCTTTCATGGCCCCTGCCGCGATCAGGTCGTTGTCCGCAAAATAGCACCGGGCGGGGATCTCGCCCTGCTCCAGCAGGTGCTTCATATCGTGGTACGCGCCGTCCATGGAGGGAGCCAGGGACAGCACCTGGGAGCGGGAGGCGGAGTAGCCGTTCTCCCGGACGGCCTTGAAGAAGCCGTCCGCCCGCTCGTCAAAATTGCCGATGGGGTAAGAGGAGCGCAGGTAGCCCGCCTGGGCGTGGGTCTTGCGCATGATGTAATCCGCCGCCGTAAACGCCCCCTGAAAGTTGTTGATGAGGACGCAGTCATAGGGGAGGTTTTCATAGTAGGTGTCCAGTACCACCAGAGGGAGTTTCAGCTTTGCAAAGGGCGCGAAATCCCCCTTTTTCATCTCTGTAGCCAACAAAATCATGCCGCCGCAATAGGGCAGCCGGCGAAACTGCGCCTCGATGGGAGTGTCCGCATTGAGATACTGGACGTTAAGGCTGTAATGCGCTTCGGCGCAGGCGGTCTCAATGCCGGAGATCACCTCGAAGAAAAAGGGAGTGTCCGTCAGCACCGCGCCGTGTTTGCGGTAGACCACCAGGGCGATGGTTCCCACCTCGTTCTGGGGCCGTTCGGCGGCGGTTTTTGTCATGTCGTAGCCCCGGGCCTCGGCCAGTTCCAGCACCCGCCGCCGGGTGGCCGCGCTGACGCCGGGTTTGCCGTTCAGCGCCATGGAGACCGCCGCCGCCGAAATACCTAATTCTTTTGCCAGCTCCTTTGCCGTTACCGCCATAATGGTTCCTCCTGCAATCGTTTTTCACAGCATAGCAGATTAAGTGAATTAAGTCAACGATTTTCTGAAATCGACTTAATTCTAAATTGTAGTTAAGTTCCTTCGTTGGTATCCTTAAGTTATCAAATCTGAACGGAGGAACTACGATATGGCAAACATTGTTCTGGGCTACGCGCCCACCCGCCGAAGCATCTTCAGCGCCCCGGACGCGGTGAAATACCGGGGCCTGACCGCAGACCGCCTGCGGGAGCTGGGCGTCAGCTTCGTGGACATCGACGACATCAACGAGGAGGGCCTGCTCTACAACGAAGAGGATCGGCTGAAAGCGCTGGAAAAGTTCCGGGCTGCCGGGGTGGACGGCCTGCTGCTGGCCCACTGCAACTTCGGCACGGAGTACATCTGCGCTCGGCTGGCCAAAGACCTGGGGGTGCCGGTGCTGCTGTGGGGGCCTCTGGACGAGCGCCCGGAACCCAACGGCGTCCGCCTGCGGGATACCCAATGCGGCCTGTTCGCCACCGGCAAGGTGCTGCGCAGGTTCGGCGTTCCCTTCACCTACCTGACCAACTGTCGCCTGAATGACCCGGTATTCGAGCGCGGCCTGCGGGACTTCCTGGCCGTGTGCAACGTGGT
This sequence comes from Clostridiales bacterium, assembly GCA_021203685.1. Lineage (GTDB taxonomy): Bacteria > Bacillota > Clostridia > Oscillospirales > Oscillospiraceae > Onthomonas. The sequence continues at coordinate 2,469 of JAJQAS010000280.1, forward strand.
CAAAACCTTCCGCAACATCAAGATTTTGCAAATCGGCCCCCGGCCCTTCGACTTCTGGTCTACCATGTGCAACGAGGGAGAGTTGCTGGAGAAGTTCAACATTCAACTAGCCCCTATCCCCCTGCCTGAATTGACCGCAGAGGTGAAGCGGGCCATCGCAGACGGAGACGAAGTGACCCAGACCATCGCCTATTGCCGGGAGAAGATGGACATCAACGTCACCGAGGAGCAGTTGACCAACATCGCGGGCCTGGCCGTGGCGACGGAACGGCTCATGGGTAAATACCACTGCAACGCCGGAGCCATCCAGTGTTGGAACGCCCTGCAAAGCGAGCTGGGCATTATGCCCTGCGCCGCCAACGCCCTGCTCAACGACAAGGGCATCCCCGTGGTCTGCGAAACGGATATCCACGGCGCTGTCACCGCCCTGCTGGTGGAGGCCGCCGCCAACGACGACACCCGCAGCTTTTTCGCGGACTGGACCATCCGCCACCCGGACAACCCCAACGGCGAACTGTTGCAGCACTGCGGCCCCTGGCCCCTCAGTGTGGCAGGGTGCAGGCCCTGCATCACCTACCCGCTGGCCTTTGACTACCCCGGCGCCATCACTGCCGAGGCCAAACACGGCAACCTGACTCTGGCCCGGTTCGACGGCGACAACGGCAACTACTCCCTGCTGCTGGGCAACGCGAAGGGCGTGGACGGCCCCAAGGGAATGGGCACCTACCTCTGGGTGGAGGTGGACAACATCAAGCGGCTGGAGGCCAAAATCGTGGAAGGGCCTTACATCCACCACTGCGTTGGCATCCACAAGGACGTTGTCCCGGTGCTTTACGAAGCCTGCAAATACATCGGCGTCACGCCTGACCTGTACGACCCCATCGAGGAGCAGGTCAAGGCTTATCTCAGGGGGGAATGATGTATGAATTACAAAGCGTTTTCTTACGACCTGCGCAAAGACGTGCTAGACATGATCGTCTCCGGCAAGGGCGGGCATATCGGCGGCGATATGAGCATCATGGACACCCTTATCACGCTCTACTTCCGGCAGATGAACATCTCCCCGGAAAACCAGAACGACCCTGACCGGGATTACCTCATCATGAGCAAGGGCCACTGTGTCGAGGCGCTGTACGCCGTCCTTGCCGCCAAGGGGTTCTTCCCCATTGAACAGGTGATTTCCGAGTTCTCCCACTTCGGCAGCAAATTTATCGGCCACCCCAACAACAAGCTGCCGGGCATTGAGATGAACTCCGGCTCTCTGGGCCACGGCCTGCCGGTCAGCGTAGGTATCGCCCTGGGCAACCGGATGGATGGCCGGAACAACCGCACCTATGTGGTCATGGGCGACGGCGAACTGGCGGAAGGCTCCGTCTGGGAGGGCGCGATGGCCGCCTCCATGTACAAGCTGGACAACCTGTGTGCGGTGGTGGACCGGAACCGACTGCAAATCTCCGGCGGCACCGAGGAGGTCATGGCTCACGACGACCTGCACGAGCGCTTCTGCGCCTTTGGGTGGAACGTCATCGACGTGGCCGACGGCAACGACTCTGACCAGCTGAACGCCGCCTTTGAACAGGCGAAAACGGTGCGGGGCCGCCCCACCGTGGTCATTGCCAACACAGTGAAGGGCTGCGGTTCACCCGTGATGGAAAACAAGGCGGCCTGGCACCACCACGTTCCCACCCAGGCCGAATATGACCAGATCATCGCTGATTTTGCCGAGAGGAAGGAGGCAGCTCTCCATGAATAAGATTCCCAACCGTGCCGCCATCTGTGAGGTGCTGATGGAACAGGCCAAAACGGACAAAGACATCGTCGTGCTGTGCAGCGACTCCCGGGGCAGCGCTTCCCTGACCCCCTTCGCCAACGCCTACCCGAAGCAGTTCGTAGAGGTGGGCATTGCGGAGCAGAACCTGGTCAGCATCTCCGCGGGGCTGGCCAGGACCGGGAAAAAGGTCTTTTGCGCCTCCCCTGCCAGCTTTCTCTCCACCCGCAGCTATGAGCAGGCCAAGGTGGACGTGGCTTACAGCAACACCAACGTGAAGCTCATCGGCATTTCCGGCGGCATCAGCTACGGCGCGCTTGGTATGAGCCACCACTCCGCCCAGGACATCGCCGCCATGTCCGCCATTCCCAATATGAGGGTCTATCTCCCCAGCGACCGCCACCAGACCCGCAAGCTGGTAGAGGCCCTGCTCCAGGACGAACAGGGGGCCTACATCCGGGTGGGCCGGAACCCGGTGGAGGACATTTACACCGAGGAGAGTTGCCCCTTCGTGATGGACAAGGCCACGGTGCTTGCCGAGGGGACGGACGTGCTGCTGGTGGCCTGCGGCGAAATGGTGCGCCCCGCGCTGGAGGCTGCCCGGCTGCTGAAAAATGACGACGTTTCTGCCGCCGTCCTGGATATGTACTGTGTGAAGCCGCTGGACACGGAAACGCTTTTGCAGTACGCGGAGCAGGTGAAGGCGGTCGTCACGGTGGAGGAACACGCGCCCACCGGCGGCCTGGGGTCTATGGTGTCTCAGGTGGTGGCCGCAAACTGCCCCAAAAAGTGCGTCAACCTGGCGCTGCCCGACGCGCCGGTCATCACCGGCACCTCTCAGGAGGTGTTCGACTATTATGGGCTGAACGCTGAGGGAATCGCAAAGAAAGCCGCCGAGGTGCTGCATGGCTGAAGCGCGCTATGTGCTGGGCATCGACCAGAGCACCCAGGGGACAAAGGCGATTTTGTTCGATGAGCAGGCGGCGATGGTGGGCCGGGCCGACCTGCCCCACCGACAGCTCATCTCCCCGGAGGGATATGTTTCCCACGACCCGGAGGAAATTTATCGAAACACGGTGCAGGTAGTGAAAGATCTGCTCGACCGGCTGCACATCCCCGCCAATGCGGTGAAGGCCATTGGCATCAGCAACCAGCGGGAGACCACCGTGGCCTGGAGCCGAAGCACCGGCAAGCCGATTTGTGACGCCATCGTCTGGCAGTGCGCCAGAGCCGAGGGCGTGTGCCGGGAGTTCACCCAGGCGGAACGGGACTACATCCGCTCTGCCGCGGGGATTCCCCTTTCCCCTTACTTCCCGGCGGCAAAGATGAAGTGGATTTTGGAAAACGTGCCAGAGGCCAGGGCCTTGGCCGACAGCGGCAGCCTGTGCTTTGGCACCGTGGACAGCTATCTGCTGTTCGCCATGACCCACGGCAAGGTATTCAAGACGGACTACTCCAACGCCTCTCGGACGCAGCTGTTCAACCTTCACACTCTCACCTGGGACGAAACGATTTGTCAGCGATTTGGCGTTCCCGTGGAGTGTCTGCCGGAGGTCTGTTTCTCGGATTCCTGCTTTGGGGAAACGACGCTGGAAGGCGTTTTTCCCCATCCCTTTCCTGTCCACGCCATGTTGGGGGATTCCCACGCCGCCCTGTTCGGCCACGGCTGCCACCACAAGGGGCAGGTGAAAACCACCTATGGCACTGGTTCCTCCATTATGATGCACGCCGGAGATGCTTTCGCAAAGAGCACCCACGGGCTGGTGACTTCCCTGGCCTGGGGCCGGAACGGGACCGTCAGCTATGTGCTGGAGGGCAACCTGAATTACACCGGCGCGGTCATCACCTGGCTTAAGGATGACCTGAATCTGATTTCCTCCGCCGGGGAGACCGAGGCGCTGGCGCTGGCGGCGAATCCCCAGGACACCACTTATCTGGTCCCCGCCTTTTCCGGTTTGGGTGCGCCCTATTGGGACACGGACGCCCAGGCGATGATTTGCGGCATGAACCGGGGGACCGGAAAGAACGAGATCGTCAAAGCGGCGCTGGACGCCATCGCTTACCAAATCACCGACATTCTGGAGGCCATGCAGTCGGACAGCGGCGCGCCCATCCAGCGGCTGTGCGTAGACGGCGGCCCCACGAAAAACCGCTACCTGATGCAGATGCAGAGCGACATCGCCTCTGTCACAGTGGCCGTTCCGGAGGCGGAGGAGCTTTCCGCCATGGGCGCGGTATTTATGGCAGGTATCGCCTGTGGGCTGTATACAGAGGATATTTTTGGCCGTCTGCGTTATGCGCAGTACGAGCCTGCCATGCCCCGGCACATCCGTGCTGCGAAGTATGGCGGATGGAAAGCTGCTGTGGGGATGGTCGTGAGGAAATAGCGGTCTGGGACTGCGGTAATGGCAAACAAGGGAAACTCGTTCAGGTTTGTATACTAAGAGATGTCGTAGACAGATGATACGTTCAATGAGACCTGTCCAGACATTTGTGCTAATTTAGAAGAAACAGAGAAGGCAGCGGAATCAGCATAATCCGAACAGATAACAACAGCCCAGCACGGTGGTCACAAAAGTGACTGCTGTGCTGGGATCGTTCTGTTTAGGAATTATATGGGATATTGCTTAACTGAACAAAGGTTCCAATACTGAGAGTACGATGATGAAGAAAACCGCAATGACAATATCGTATAAAACAACGCCAATGACCCGCAAGGTCGGGTGGCTGCTCCGTGTCAACGGCAGATGTGCCTGTACATTGCAGTAATTCGCAGAGAACAGAATGACACAAAGCCCCATCATGATGGGTGCATACTCCTTGAGATTGATTGAGATTGTCTTTTTCCATATACCTTGATCTTCTCCGTGTTTCTGATTTTATGTCTGTATGTAAGCGTTCCGCAGGAATGCGCAGTCCATCCCCAACAGGGATGTTCAAAAAGGGGGTTGGGGATTCCCCCAACGAGCCGCCTTTGGGCCGATTGTAGCCCAGAGGCATTGCTCGCGGATAACTGAAATGAAAACGTGTCAAAAGGTCATTTGTTTCTGCGTTTTCTAAGCCAAGGAAAATATTCGACCGTTATCACTGCAAGCGAAAGCGATTAAGACCGCCGAGCAACCACCACAAACCGCCCATTATCGGTGTGATAGCTGCAAGTGGAGAGGGTCAGTAGCTGGTCACCATAGGTGGCATCAATGTCCCCGCCATAGACATTGTACCGGGCCAGACCGTCCAGATACTCGTCAAAGACTGTCTCATCAATCAGGTCGGTGTACTGGTAGTATGGGAAGTCGTCTTTGTCCAGGTCGTAGTAAAAGGCTGCCACCACCTCGTATTCCCGCAACTCGTAGAGGGTGTCGAACCGAATCACCGGGTGTTCTTCCAGGAAAGCCTCATCTCCGTAGTCTACCAGGGTGCCGAACATGGTGTTGTCCTTCATGTGGTGGCCGTAGATGATGATATTGCTGGCGTCGGGGCCGGAGTCCTCTCCAATGAACAGGCAGCCGCTTTTGGCGTCGCTGCCGTCAAAGGCCCGGTGCAGATAATACTCCGGGTCCTCCGGCGTGTACATGACCGGATAATCAATGACAGTCCCCTCAATGGACAGCCACCCCACCATGTCGTGGTTCTGCTCCCACAGGGATTCGTACCGAAGCTATACGCCATTTTCGTCTGTCTCATCGTCCGCGTCGGTATCCACCTGGTCTGCCAGTGCTTCATTGGCGTTTTTTTCTGTGGCTGAGGTATAGGAATACTGCGCCAGCAGAAAGGCGGAAGCCAGCAGCGCCGCCAGCAGCGCAAACAATAGAATCGGTGCCAGGACGCCGCGTTTTTGTTTCGATTTTTGATGTCTCATAGATGTCCCTCCTTGCTCCACCAGATGTTCTCGACAAGCTTCCTCCGTAGAATAACGCTTGGTAAATTCGACAATCGAAATCTTCTTGTGCTTGGACATAAACAAATTTCTGCCCTTTCTTTGTCTATGTCCACATTATATCACAGTCAAAGTCCCATAAACCGGACTATCAAGGCTGATTCAAAGGGATAATTCAGATAACTAAATAATTCATAGCTGTGCTGTGGAGCCGCCTGATGGTGAAGTCTTCCTAATGCCGCATGATTACAAAAGTTCTTATTTATGGAATTTTTGTTTCTTCGGTATAGGATTTTGTTCTCACCGTCATGCGGCTCTTCTCCTTTTCTCCTGCTCTGCGGAGCAGCGGAAAGGAAAACAGTATGTATTTCAACGCAAAAGAATTTGGCAAGAGGCTTCAGAGCGCAAGGAAAATGCGGGGTCTTACGCAGGCAGAACTGGCTGAGCGGCTGGGGCTGTCCAGCAAACAGCACATTAGCAGGATCGAGCGTGGGGAGAAATCCTGCTCCATTGACCTGTTGGTAGATTTGTCTTATGCCCTCCATGTGAGTACCGATTATTTACTTAAGGGAGAAGATCCAGTCAGAGAACGGAACAAGAGCAACCTACTGGCCGTCGCTGCGCAGATTACTAAAATTGCAGATGAAATCTGAAAAGTAGCCCCACGAGGGCTACCAGAATAGCCCCACTGGGGCCACTACAAAGCAAATTATCTTTGCTACAATTTACTTGTGCCAAGCAAAAAAGGCACAACCTGCACCTTTCCAACTGAATATCAGTACACAGGTACGTTCCTGCTGTGACGAGCCATATCAGCGGTACGCCGTGACCCAGCCTCCGGGTTGGCAGCGATTCCTACCGTCTGTGATAGTCGCCTCGCAACCGACTCGGCCACGACCCACAGCAGTGATAATGATACTTCTGCCCAGCCACAGCCCCGGCCCGACAGCCGGGATCAAGCAATGGGGGCAGCTTAATGGAAAAGGGGTGAAGCCCATGGAGCTGCGCGAACAGCCGCCTGTGTTACTCCCGCAGGCTCTGGGGTGTCGTGGACAAATAAGAGTTCATCATAAAAATTGGGAGGACTGCTGCACCGAGGTTGGTCTGGCAGTCCTCTTTTACATCGGGAATCGATGAATCATAAACAGAAACGAGATGAGAAAAATGTTGAAAATTGACCCGGAATTTGCCGACCAGATCCCGCCTCTCACCGAGGAGGAGTTCCGGCAGCTGGAGGCCAACATCCTGAGCGATGGCGAGGTAATCAACCCCATCCTCGTCTGGAACGGCGTGATTGTGGACGGCCACAACCGCTTTCGCGTTCTGGAGAAGCACCCGAAGGTCCCGTACAGGACCTTTGAGAAGCAGTTTTCGGACCGTAGCGAGGTGGTGGCCTGGAGCATGGATTTGCAAGAACCAGCTTGGACGGCGGAACCTAAGGAACCTCTGATTTAATCTCACACATCCCCCGAAATATGCTATAATAGAAAAAAGAACTATCAAAGGACATCGGAGGACTCTTAC
>JAJQAS010000055.1 GCA_021203685.1 Clostridiales bacterium
CGCCGATGTCGCCGCTCTCGTTCTCCACGTGGATGGCGGACTTGTCCACCCGGTAGCCGGTAACGGTGTCCAGGATGATGTCCGCCGTCTGGTCCCGGAGCAGCGTGGTCTCCGCCAGGTATTTGTCGCTGGAGAAAACCGCGCATACCACGCCGTCGTCGTCCGCATTGGAGAGGGACTCCACCTCCATGTCGATGGTCCGGTCCAGGCTGTTGAAGCGCAGGGTGACGGTGTCGCCGATTTTTATCCGCTGGCTGTCCTCCTCCGTCAGCTCGGCGGCGAAGTACCAGGTGGCGGAGGTGATGAGCTTGCCCAGGCTGCTGCCATCGTCGGCCACGTCTTCCCGCTGGTCCAGCAGGTCGTCCAGCTGGGCGGGGGTCAGGTCCTTGACACTGGCGGAGGTGAGCACGGACTCATAGCCGTCCACCATGCTGGAAAAGGTGCCGCTGGCGGGGGCGGAGATGGTGGTGGTGTAGGACTGATTCTCCGTGGCCAGGGACTCCACGTACTCCACCAGCTGGGTGATCTCTTCGGTCAGGGCGCTGCTGCCGTTGTAGGTGTAATCCCGGCGGAACATCAGGGTCTTCAGCTCGGAGGAAAGGTCCTCCAGCTCGGTCAGGGTGCCGGAGGCGGCCATGGCCCGCAGGTCCACGATGGCGTCGATGATCTCACTGTTCAGGGTGGAGTTATCCGACCCGCCGGCGCTGTGGCTGAGGATGTACTGGAGGGACTCCAGCCGGGCCTCCAGCTCCTTGATTTCGGTGTGGCGGTCCAGGGCCTCCTGGGTGCTGTAGACCACGGCCAGGGTGTCCCCGGCGGCCACGGTCTCCCCTTCGGCCACCACCACCTCCTGCAGCTCTGCGCCGCCGTCCAGCACCTGCTCGTCCCGGACCATGTAACCGGTGGTCTCCACCGTGTCCTCCGCCGTGTAGCTGTAGAGGCTGGCGGTCTCATAACTGCTGAACAGCACATGGCAGGTGTAAACGCAAAAATAGGCGAAAGCGCCCAGGAAAAACGCCCACATGACGATTTTGACGATTCGAGTTCCCGGCTTCATGGGGTACCTCCCTTTGTGCAGGCCGTCCGCCTGCTATTCTATGTCTAGTTTCTCCCGGAAGCCGGGGCCGTGCTCATCCGCGGGCGATATACCGGGGGGTCGTGGCTGCGGGGGCGTCGCCCTCCCGCAGCTCCACCGGCCGCTCCGGCACGATGGTGGAAATGGCGTGTTTGTACACCACCTGCTGCTTGCCGTCGGTGTTGACCACCACCACAAAGGCGTCGTAGCCGGTGATGACCCCCCGCATCTGGAACCCGTTCATCAGGATGAGGGTCAGGTTCATCCGGGCGCGACGCACCTGGGCGAGGAAAAGGTCCTGGAGGTTGTTGGTTTTTTGCATTTTGAGCACTCCTTCTGTATACGCTGTATACTATGTATTTTTGAGAACGGCTCCAAACACAAAAACATCATCCTGCCGGGAGCGGTCCTCCCGGCTATCTTACCCCAGTTTCCCTTGCTTTTTCTGTCGCAAAGCGTACCGCTGCCGCAAAATCCGGTTCTTTTTCCCAGAGGAACCAGTTGGTCTCCCGGTTCCGCCGGAACCAGGTCAGCTGCCGCTTGGCGTACTGCCGGGTGCGCAGCTTGACCTCGTCGGCGGCGTCGGCCAGGCTGCCGCCGGTTTTCAGGGCGGTGAAGAATTCCTTGTAGCCAATGGCCTGCATGGCGGTGCAGTCCTCCGGCACCCCGGAGGCCAGCAGGCCGCGAATTTCCTCCGCCAGCCCCTGCTCCACCATTTTGCCCACCCGCAGGGCGGTGCGCCGCCACAGTTCTGCCCGGTCCGCGAAGTTCAGGCCGATGGTGACGGCCCGGTAGCGGGGCGGCTGCTGCTGGGTCTCCAAATTGTGTTGGGTGATGGTCTTGCCCGTCTCGTGCCAGACCTCCAGCGCCCGGAGGATGCGCTTTTCGTCCGCCGGGTGCAGCCTCCGGGCGGCCTCCGGGTCCACCTGGCGCAGCTCGTCCAAAAGCGGCTCGATGCCCTCTGTCCGGACGCGCTCTTGCAGCTTTTCCCGCCAGCCGGTGCTCTGGACGGCGAAGCGCCGCCCCGCCGTCAGCGAGTCCACATAGAGGCCGGTGCCGCCCACCAGGATGGGGACCTTGCCACGGGCCAGGATGTCGTCCACCACGGGGACGGCCTGGGCTACGTACCGGGCCACGGAATAATTTTCCTCCGGCTCCGCCACGTCGATCATGTGGTGGGGAACCCCCTCCATCTCCTCCGGGGTGGGCTTGGCGGTGCCGATGTCCATGCGGCGGTAGACCTGCATGGAGTCGGCGCTGACCACCTCGCCGTCCAGCGCGTGGGCCAGCGCCACCCCCAGCCGGGTCTTGCCGGAGGCGGTGGGGCCGACCACCGCGAGAATTTTAGGGGGAGATTGCATAGGCGGGCGCTCCTTTTCAATTAGCAATTTGCAATGTGCAATGAGCAATTATGGGGGGAACCGGACGCTGGAGGTTTTTGTAAAAGGTTTGGTTATTGGCGGCGTTTCCCCAAAATTATCTGGCTGAAAACCGGTCATTGCACATTCAAGGGTTTTACGTTCTCTTAAACTGCTTCTCCAGCTGCTTTTTCGTCAGCTCGATGGCCACGGGCCGCCCGTGGGGGCAGTATTTCACTTCCCCGGACATGACCGCCCGGGCCACCGCCTCCAATTCCTCCCGGCCCGACTTCCAGCCGCCCTTGATGGCGGCCTTACAGGCCATGGTGTGCAGCACCTCGTCCCGTGCGGCGGAGGGGTCGGCGGTGCCGGTGACCAGCAGCCGTTCCCCCAGCTGGGTCAGGGTGGGCTCGATGTCCCCGGCGGAGAGGTAGTCCGGGCTTTGCCGCACCAGCAGCGCCCCGCCGCCGAAGTCCTCCACCTCGAAGCCGTAGCGGGCCAGCAGATCCAAGTGGGCCAGCAGCGCGGCCCCCTCCTCCGGGGGCGGCGTGAACACCACCGGCGTCAGCAGCATCTGCCGCATGGGCTGGTAGTCCCTGGATTTTAGCTTGTCGAAGTTCATCCGCTCGTGGGCGGCGTGTTTGTCGATGAAATAGACCGTGTCCCCCTGCTCCACAATGATGTAGGTGTCCAGCACCTCCCCGGCCAGCCGCCAGGCGGGGGTCTCCGGGGTCAGCGGTTCCGGAGACCGGACCTCAGTCGGCGCTTCCGCCGGAGCGGGAGGAGGTTCCTCTACCGGTGCGGGATTGGGGGCAGGTTTCTCCTTTTTCGGTGCCGGTGCGGGAGTGTCCGTCCGGCGGGCGGGCCGCTCGGTCAAAATGGGCAAGTCCAGCCCCCGAAATTCCTCCGCCGCGCTGGGGGAGTAGGGCTTGGGTTCGATTTTCACAGGCGGCGGCACAGGCCGGGCGGGAGCCGTTGCAACGGCGGCGCTTATTCCGCCGCTGTCCCGCAGGGGCAGCACTGGCCCTTTGGCCCGGTATTCCTCCGCCGTCATGGTCTGGAAAAAGGTCTGGTTGGGGGTGACGGTGTCCACCGGCTTGGGCTGGGGCCGCTTTTCCTCCAGCTTCACCTGGGGGTGGCCCTGTTCGCCGTTCAACGCGGCCTTGACGCTGGAAAACACCGCCTGGAACAGCCGCTTTTCGTTGGTGAACTTGACCTCGGTTTTGGTGGGGTGAACGTTCACGTCCACCGCGTTGAGATTACTGGTGATGTGCAGCACGCAGCCGGGGAACCGGCCCACCATCTTCTGGTTTTGGTAGGCTTCTTCCAGCGCGGCGGTCATGGTGCGGCTTTTCACATACCGCCCGTTGACGAAAAAGTGCTGATAGCCCCGTGTTCCCCGGCAGCAGGAGGGGCGGGAGACAAAGCCCTCCACCTGCAGCCCCTCGCCGGAGCCTTTGCAGGGGAGAAAGCCCAGCGCCATCTCCCGGCCCAGCACCGCGTAGACGGCAGACTGCAAATCGCCGTCGCCGGGGGTCATCAGGTCCTGCCGCTCCTCCCGGAGCATTTTGAAGGCCACCTCCGGGTGGCTCAGGGCGGCGTGCTGGACGGCGGCGAAGGCCGCCGCCCCCTCGGTCACGTCCCGCTTGACGAATTTCAGCCGGGCGGGGGTGTTGTAAAACAGGTCACGGACGATGAGGGTGGTGCCCACGGGACACCCCACCTCCTGCCGGGTGCGCACCGCGCCGCCGTCCAGCAGCAGCGCCACGCCCAGGTCGTTGTCCGCGGTGCGCGTACGCAGCTCCACCTTGGAGACGGCGGCGATGGCCGCCAGCGCCTCCCCCCGGAAGCCCAGGGTGCCGATGGCCTCCAGGTCGTCCTGACCGCGAATCTTGCTGGTGGCGTGGCGGAGGAAAGCGGTCTCCGCGTCCTCCGGCGCGATGCCGGAGCCGTTGTCGGTGACGCGGATGTAGCTCATGCCGCCCCGGCGAATTTCCACCGTGACAGAGGTGGCCCCGGCGTCGATGGCGTTTTCCACCAGCTCCTTGACCACGCTGGCGGGCCGCTCTACCACCTCTCCGGCGGCGATCAGGTCGGCCACATGGGGGTCAAGACATTGAATTTTTCCCATTGCGGGCCTCCCTTCCAAGTGAATAAAAAGATGAGGTTTATTGCTTATTCTCCAAGCGCTTCGTTTTCGTCCAGCTCCACGCACTCGTATTCCTTCGCCAGCACCAGCCAGGCCCCGCCCATGCTCTGGAGCAGGTAGAGGTTGTACTTACTCAGCTTCTCCTCCATCTGGTCCACGCCGCTGTGGTCGTTGAGGAGGCTGTCCGGGTCGTCGGATTCGGCGTCGCTGAGGCGGGTCATCAGCCAGTCCTTTTTCCGGCGGTTGAAATTCCGCTCCAGCAGCTTGCGCTTCTGCTTTTTGCCGGGGACCTTGTAGAACCCGCCCAAGTCGGCCCCGGCCATGTTGTCGCAGAAGTTCATGGAAAACTCCAGCGCCGCCACGTGGTCAAAGTTCAGCACCAGGGTCTTTTTCGTCTCGCCCTCGGCGCCGCCCCAGACCTCCATGCGGAAGGAGCATTTGGTGTCCAGATAGTTGGGCGTCACCCAGACGCGCTTTAAGTCACCGTCAAAAGTGTGATACAGCAGGCTGGTTTTTTTCATTTTTTCTCCCTCATCTCAATACAAATTGTTATATTACGTCAAGTTTATACCTTTTGTTTCCACTGATATACCAGGTTCAGCGCCTCGATGGGGGTCAGGGTGTTGATGTCCAGCCCCCGCAGCTCCTCCGCCACCTCGAAGGCCCGGATGTCCCCAAAGCAGCACTGTTCGTCCATGGGGGCCTGGGGCTGGGGCTCCAAAACGGATTTGCCGGTTTCCTCGCCCTTTTCCATCTCGGCCAGGATGGTTCTGGCCCGGGTGATGACCCTGGCCGGTACCCCGGCCAGCTTCGCCACCTCGATGCCATAGCTCTGGTCGGCTCCGCCCCGGACGATCTTCCGCAGGAAGATGATGTCGTCAGCGCGCTTCTTGGCGGCGATGTTGTAGTTCTTCACGCCGGGGATTTGCCCCTCCAGGTCGGTCAGCTCGTGGTAGTGGGTGGCGAACAGGGTCTTGGCCCCCAGCCGCCGCTTGTCGGCGCAGTACTCCAGCACCGCCCGGGCGATGCTCATGCCGTCGTAGGTGGAAGTGCCCCGCCCAATCTCGTCCAAAATAAGCAGACTTTTTGGCGTGGCGTTTTTCAGGATGTCCGCCACCTCGTCCATCTCCACCATAAAGGTGGACTGTCCGGCGGAGAGGTCGTCCGCCGCGCCGATGCGGGTGAAGATGCGGTCCAACACGCCGATGCGGGCCTGCTTCGCAGGGACGAAGCTGCCAATTTGCGCCATCAGGCAAATGAGCGCCACCTGGCGCATATAGGTGGACTTGCCCGCCATGTTAGGGCCGGTGATGATGGCCACCGTGTCGTCGCCGCTGTCCATAAAGGTGTCGTTGGGCACAAACATGGCGTCTTTCAGCATCCGCTCCACCACCGGGTGGCGGCCCTCGGTGATTTGGATGATGTCGGAGTCGTCCACCAGGGGCATACAGTAGCCGTTTTCCGCCGCAGCTGTGGCCAGGGAGCACAGGGCGTCGGCCTCGGCCACTGCCTCCGCCGTCCGCTGGACGGCCTCCACCTGCGCCGCCGCCTGCTGGCGCACCTCGTTGAAGAGCTGGTACTCGATGCCGGTGATTTTGTCCTGGGCGGAGAGGATGGTGTGTTCCAGGTCTTTCAGCTCCTGGTTGATGAACCGTTCGGTGTTCACCGTGGTCTGCTTGCGCACCCAGCTGTCGGGCACCAAATTGGCCTGCCCCCGGGAGACTTCGATATAATAGCCGAAAATCTTATTATACCGGATGCGGATGTTTTTGATGCCGCACTCCTCTTTGGTTTTGGTCTCGATTTCCGCCACCATGTCCTTGCCGTGGGCCATGACGTTGCGGAGATAATCCACGTCCTGGCTGTAGCCGTCCCGGATGAGACCGCCCTCCCGGACGGTGAAGGGGGGTTCGTCCACCATGGCCCGGTCGATGAGGTCGGTCAGCTCCTCCAGGGCGTCCAGCCGCTGGCAGATGTCCGAGAGCAGGGCGGAGCCTTCGCACCGGCCCAGCAGGTCCCGCAGCCGGGGGACGTTCCGCAGCCCGGCGGAGAGGGCCACCAGGTCCCGCCCACCGGCGGAGCCGTAGACGATGCGGCCAATGAGCCGTTCCAGGTCGGTGACCTCCTTCAGGCAGAGCATCACTTCCTCCCGGACCACCATGCTGTTCACCAGAGCGTTCACCGCCTGGAGCCGTCGGTCGATGTCCACCGGGTTCAGCAGGGGCTTCTCCAGCCAGGAGCGCAGCAGCCGCCCGCCCATAGCGGTGCGGGTTCGATCCAGCACCCACAGCAAACTGCCCTTCTTCTCCTTGCCTCGGAGGGTTTCGGTCAGCTCCAGGTTCCGCCGGGCGGTCCAGTCCAGCTCCATATAACGGCCTGTGGTGTAGTAGTTCAGCCGACGGACGTGGGCCAGGTCATTCTTCTGGGTCTCGTAGAGGTAGGAGAGCAGCCCCCCCACCGCCCGCACCGCCTCCGCCTGTCCTGCGGGGATGGCGGCGGGGTTGTCGAACTGCCGGTCCAGGGTCTCCCTGGCCTGCTGGTAGTCGAAGCGGGCCTGGCTGCCCCGCTCGATTTGGCAGTTCAGCCGGTTTTTCAGCACCTCGGTCAGCAGGTCGTCCTCCATCGCCCCCTCGGAGAGCACCGCCTCCCGGGGGCAGAACCGCCCCAGTTCGTTGACCAGGTGCTGCACCGTCTGGTCGCCAGAGAAGGCGGTGCAGTCCAGCTCCCCAGTGGAGATGTCGCAGAAGCACACGCCGCCCCGGTTGGCGGTCAGGTAGACGGCGGCGATGTAGTTGTTGCTGCGCTCGTCCAGCATGGCGGCGTCTACCACCGTGCCGGGGGTGACGATGCGGATGACATCCCGCTCCACGATGCCCTGGGCCTCGGCGGGGTCCTCCATCTGCTCGCAGATGGCCACCTTGTAGCCCTTGGCCACCAGCCGGGCCAGATAGGACTGGTAGGAGTGGTAGGGGACGCCGCACATGGGCACCCGTTCTTCGGCGCTCTTTTTCCGGTCCCGGGTGGTCAGGGTCAGGTCCAGCTCTTTGGAGGCGGTTTTCGCGTCCTCGTCGAACAGCTCGTAAAAGTCCCCCAGCCGGAAAAACAGCAGACAGTCCGGGTGCTTTTGCTTGATTTCAAGGTATTGTTTGCGCATGGGCGTCAACGCTTCAGCCATGGTCCTCTTCTCTTTCTGTGGGGTCGGCCCCGGTTTTCTCTCTTGTTATCAAACGTGCAATTTCCTATCATTGCACATTGCTAATTGCAAATTTACAATGTGCCCTGGTTGCAAGTCCACGCCCGCCAGCAGCCGAACACCACCGTCGCCACGGTGACGCCCGCCATGACCCACAGGAACCACAGGGTCAGGTTCTTCTCGGTGAGCATTTCCGCTTGCAGCACAGAGAACAGCACCGCGCACTCCAGATTGACCACGCACAGCATATCCCGGATGGCCCGGAGGATGAACAGCTCCCGCTCCATGTTGGGCTGGAAGGGCAGGCTCAGGGAGGACAGGTTCAGCCGGGCGGAGGCGCTGACCAGGCTGCAGCACACCGCCAGCAGCACCGGCAAAATCCAGATGATCCACCGGCCACCCCAATCGTCGGCCACGCCGTAAACGTCGTAGTGGATGGCCATGACCTTGGGCAGCGTGTTCCACCGGAAGGCGGTGGAGATCACCGTGGCCGCCACCAGCAGCCATGCGGCCCGTTCCATCCAGCGCTGAAATCTCGTCAACGGGAACTTGTTTTTCATGGGAACCATCCTTTCTGACGATGTCTGTTTTGGGCTTGCTTTGCGGCGGAGCTACCCTTATTCCTTATTCGGCCAGCTCTCCGAACAGCGCCCAGGTGGAGGCCCGGACGATTTTTACCTGCTTCCACTGGCCGATGAACGCCTCCGGGGCGTTCAGGTGGACCAGCCGCCCGCCGCCGGTGCGCCCGGTCAGGCTGTAACGGCTGTCCTGGGTGTTGACCCCGTCCAGGAACACCGGGAGGGTCTTGCCCACGTAAGCGGCGTGTTTTTCGGCGGAAATGCGGTTTTGCACGTCCAGCAGAGCCTGGAAGTTTTTGCTCTTCTGCTCCCTGCTCATGGGGTCGGGCATCTTCGCCGCCGGGGTCCCCTCCCGGGGGGAGAAAATGAAGGTAAACAGCGCGTCGAAGCGCACCTCTTCGATGAGGGACAACGTCTCCTCGAATTCCTCCTGGGTTTCGCCGGGGAAACCCACGATGACGTCGGAGGTCAGCACGATGTCGGGGATGAGCGCCTGCAGGCGGCGCACCTCGTCCAGATAGGTCTCCCGGTCGTAGTGGCGGTTCATGGCCTTGAGGACCCGGCTGGAGCCGGATTGGAAGGGCAGATGCAACTGGGGAGCCACCTTTTCGCACCGGGCCATGGTCTCAAACAGCTTTTGGGAGGCGTCCCTGGGGTGGCTGGTCATAAAGCGGATCTGGAACTCGCCGGGGATGTCGTTCACAGCCTGGAGCAGGTCGGCGAAGTCCATATCCAGCCCCAAATCCTTGCCGTAGGAGTTGACGTTCTGCCCCAGCAGAGTGATGTCCTTGTACCCGTCGGCCACCAGCTGCCGCACCTCGTCCAAAATGCGCTCCGGGTCCCGGCTGCGCTCCCGCCCCCGGACGTGGGGGACGATGCAGTAGGTGCAGAAGTTGTTGCAGCCGTACATGATGGACACCCAGGCTTTCAGAGTACCCTTCCGTGCCACGGGCAGCCCCTCCGCGATGTACCCCGCCACGTCCGGCGTCTCGAACACCCGGCCCTTTTGCTCCATCACCCGCTGTAACAGCTCCGGGAACCGGTAGAGGGCGTGGGGGCCAAAGACCATGTCCACATGGCGGAAGGTTTTTCTGATTTTCTCCGCCATGTGGGGTTCCTGCATGGCGCAGCCGCAGAGGCAGATGATTTGGTCGGGCTTTTTCCGCTTGGTGTGGACCAATGCGCCCACGTTGCCCAGCACCCGCATCTCCGCGTGCTCCCGGATGGCGCAGGTGTTGA
>JAJQAS010000126.1 GCA_021203685.1 Clostridiales bacterium
CATGCTTCGCATGGTCCCCCTCCCCTTTCAGGGGAGGCGAGAGGGGTGGTCAATTACGGAATAGCACTTCGTTATGGGTAGAGTTTTTTGAGTAAATTACATTTCAGATTTTTCTTGCCTGAGCAAAAACACTGACCAAACGGAAAGCACTATCCCCCCTTGCCTCCCCTGAAAGGGGAGGTGGCGCGGCGTAAGCCGCGACGGAGGGGTTTGCCTCGGAGCAGAGTAAAAGAGTGGTCAAACCGTGTTCTATCGGTCAAGTTTAACGCTATTTTGCACGATTTGATACACCTCCGGGTAAGCCCGCCCGCTCTGGCGGCAGAGGGCCGCCACGCTGTCGTACTCCGGGTAGGCCCGCCGGGCGCCGCCCGGCAGGGTGCAGACCTTTACCTGGGCCTCCCCCAGCGGGGTGGTGACAGTCCGGTTCTCCCGGGGGAGGACCGTCCGCTCCATCTTCATCCGGCGGACGCCGATGGTGGTGGTCTCCGCAAAGAGGATGCCCTCCAGGGCGGGGATGTCCCCCTCGTCACACAGCACGTCCAGCTGATAGGCTGGGCGGTTTTTCTTCATATACACCGGGAAGAAGTGGACCTCCCTGGCTCCGGCGGCTTGTAGCCGTTCCATCGCGTGGCCCAGGGCCTCGCCGGTGCAGTCGTCCACGTTGGTCTCCAGCTTCCACACCGTCTCCTGGGGCGCGTCTTCGGCAATTACCATGGCCCGGAGCAGGCTGGGCCGCTCGTAGGCCCGCTTTCCCGCGCCGACGCCCACCTGTTCCACCCGGAAGCGGTCAGGCAGGCGGAAGTCCGTGGCCACGGCGGCGGCGATGGCCGCGCCGGTGGGGGTGACAAGTTCCCCCTCGGTGTCCCCAATGTGGAGGGGCAGGTCGTAAGCCTGGACGATGGCCAGCGTGGCGGGTACCGGCACGGGGATGACCCCATGCTGGCAGCGGACGAATCCCCGCCCCTCGTTCAGGCAGGGCAGGACGACCCGGTCAACGTCCAAATCGTCGAAGCACACCGCCGCCGCCACGATGTCCACAATGGAGTCCACCGCCCCGACTTCGTGGAAGTGGACTTCCTCCATCGATACGCCGTGGGCTTTGGCCTCGGCCTGGGCCAGAATGGTGAAGATATGCTCTGCCATCGTCGCAGCCCGCGAAGTCAGCGTCCCGCTCCAGATGATGTGTAAAACCTCCGGCAGATTCCGGTGGGCGTGGCCGTGGTGATGTTCGTGGTCATGTTCCCCGCCGTCATGGAGGTGATGGGTCTCGTGGGCATGGGCAACATCCCCATGGTCGCCCTTGTGATGATGGTCATGGGCGTGTTCCCCGTGGCCGTAGAGGTACTCCATATCGTGGTCGTGGTTCTCGTGGGCCGCGTCCAGCACCACGGCAAAGTCGCAGGCGTCCAGCCCGGATTTTTTCACCCGGCTGATCTCCACCTGATACCCCGTCAGCGGCAGGCTGCTCAGGGCGGCGCGAAGTTTTGCCTCGTCCGCCCCCAGATCCAGCAGGGCCGCCACGGTCATGTCGCCGCTGATGCCGGTGGAGCAGTCCAGATAGAGTGTCTTTCCCATAGGAACCTCAAACCTCCAGCTGCTTGGCCACAGCCTTCAGCTGGTCCACGATGTGGATGTGCTGGGGGCAGTGCCGCTCGCACTGGCGGCAGGCGATGCAGTCCGACGCCTTGCCCTTGCCCTGCTCCTGCTGGAAGCCGCGGTACTGAGCCAGGGTGTCGTCGCTGGGCCCTCCCTCCCGGAGGCTCTGGTTGTAGAGGGCGAAGTAGTCGGGGATGGCAATTTGTTTGGGGCAGCCCTCCACGCAGTAGCGGCAGGCGGTGCAGGGGACCTGCATGTCCTCCTGGATGAGTTTCGTCACCTGGCGGAGCATGGCGGTCTCCTCGGCAGTCAGGGGCTGGAAGCGGCGCATATAGCTCGTGTTGTCCCGCATCTGCCCCAGGTCGGACATGCCGGAGAGCACCATGAACACGTTCTCCTGGCTGGCTGCGTAGCGCACTGCCCAGGAGGCCACGCTCATGTCCGGATCCGCGGCCTTCATCAGCGCCTCTGCCGCAGCGGGGACCTTTGCCAGGGTGCCGCCCTTCACCGGCTCCATGACCACGATGGGCTTGCCGTGGCGCACACAGACCTCCTGGCACCGCCGGGACTGAACGCTGATGCTGTCCCAGTCCAGGTAGTTGAGCTGGAGCTGCACGAACTCCACCTCCGGGTGCTCGGTGAGGATCTGATCCAGCAGTTCCGGACTGTCGTGGAAGGAGAAGCCCATTTTGCGAATTTTGCCCTCTTTTTTCATCTGGGACTGGAATCCGAAGCTGTCCAGCCGCTGAGCGGTGGCGTAGTTCTCCTGGTTCAGGCAGTGGAGCAGGTAGTAGTCGAAGTAGTCCACCCCCAGCTTCTCCATTTGCTCGCCAAAGATGCGGGGCTGATCCTCCGGCTCCTTGAGCATCATGGTGGGCAGTTTGGTGGCGATGGTGTAGCTGTCCCGGGGGTGCCGCTCCACCAGCGCCTTGCGGAGAATTTTCTCGCTGGCGTAGTTGTGGTACATATAAGCGGTGTCGAAATACGTAAAGCCCTGCTCCAGGAAGGAGTCCACCATCTGGCAGACCTGTTCCATGTCCACCGCAGTCTGGTCGGCGGCGTCGGTCAGGGGGAGGCGCATGGCGCCGAAGCCCAATTTCTTCATAATCACTTTCTCCTTTTGTGTATCCAGCCATAGTGTTTGTTGCCTGTATCTTTCCATAGTGTAGCACATTGAGGCGGGGGCGCGTCAAGTCCTTTTGGGGGAAAAGCACACATTTGACGGTGTGACACAAAACGGAACCGGGGGCTGCGTTCACCACATTGCCCCCGGCCCGGCCCGTCACAAAATAATACAGATCAGCCCGCCGCTGCCCTCGTTGATGATGCGCTCCAGCGTCTCCCGGAGCTTTTTCCGGGCGTCCTCCGGCATACGGGTCAGCTTGCCCTGCAAGTCCTCGTTGACCAGCTCGTGGAAGGACTTGCCAAAGATGTTGGATTCCCAGATCTTCCTCGTGTCCCCCTCGAACTCCTGGAGCAGGTAGTTGATCATCTCCTCGGACTGCTTTTCGCTGCCCACGATGGGGGAGATCACCGTCTCGATGTCCGCCCGGAGCATATGGATGGAGGGGGCGCTGGCCCGGAGGCGCACCCCGTAGCGGCC
Organism: Clostridiales bacterium; assembly: GCA_021203685.1. Classification (GTDB taxonomy): domain Bacteria; phylum Bacillota; class Clostridia; order Oscillospirales; family Oscillospiraceae; genus Onthomonas. The sequence goes on from JAJQAS010000126.1 coordinate 3,200, forward strand.
CCCTTGCCTGACGATCTCCGGCTCCTCCAGGGTCAGCTCGTCGATGGCGGGGATGACGATGCCGTAGCCCTCCTCCCGCACATCGGCCAGGGCCTGGGCCACCTTGTCGTATTCCCCCTTGACGTGGGCCAGGGAGGTCAGCAGCGCCAGCAGGTCGCCGTCGTCCTTCACCTGGAAGCCCGACTGTTCGCTGAGGGTGGCGTAGAACAGGCTCCGGGGAATCTCCAGCGTGGCCTGGGCCACGCCGGTCCCCAGGCTGATGGCGGTCAGCTCCGCCCGGCTGATGGAGCCGCACTGGCTCATAGCGGCGGTCACGTCCCGGGCTTCCCGGATGCGGTGGAGCTGCCCGGCGGTCTCCCGGATGACGGCGTACAGCTCCGCCTTGATGGGGTGGCCGTAGGGCAGCGCGTCCACCCAGCTGGGCAGGTACAGGTCCATCTCCTTCAGGGGGAACTCGTACAGCACCGCCCGGATGATGCCGCTGACGTCCTCCTCGTCCAGGGTCAGGCAGTTCACCGGCAGGCAGGTGACGCCGTACCGGGCGGCGATGTCCCGGCCCAGGGCCACCGTCTGGGGGTCGGCGGGGTCGTCGGCGTTGAGCAGCACCAGAAAGGGCTTGCCCAGCGCCTGCAATTCCCGAATGACCCGCTCCTCCGGCTCCTGGTAGTCCTCCCGTGGGATGCCCGCCACGGTGCCGTCGGTGGTCACCACAATGCCGATGGTGGAGTGTTCCGCGATGACCTTCCGGGTGCCCACCTCCGCCGCCTCGGTCATGGGGATCTCGTGGTCGAACCAGGGGGTGGTGACCATTCGGGGGGCGTCGTCCTCGGTCTGGCCCACCGCCCCGTTTACCAGATAGCCCACGCTGTCGATGAGCCGGACGGAAAAGCTGGCGCCCCCCTCCAGCTCCACCTGCACCGCTTCCTCCGGCACGAACTTTGGTTCGGCGGTCATAATGGTCCTGCCGGAGCCGCTCTGGGGCAGTTCGTCCCTGGCCCGCTCCCGGCGGTAGACGTTTTCGATGTTGGGGATGACCAGCGTCTCCATGAACCGCTTGATGAAGGTGGATTTGCCGGTGCGGACCGGCCCCACCACCCCAATGTAGATGTCCCCGTTTGTCCGCTGGGCAATGTCCTCGTAAAGTTGCCTCTCCACTGCCGTTCCTCCTCTCACCGCTTCCGGGGGATGAGCAGCATTTGCCCCGGCGCAGCCGGTCCCCCCTCCAGGCCGTTGGCCTGCTCGATCTCCGCCTGGGTGGTCAGGTACGTTTTGGCGATCTCCCACAGGGATTCCCCCTGGGCCATCTGCCGCAGGACGATGGAGGGCTGCCCCTCCTGGTCCAGAGGCTGGTCGGTGTTCAGGGCGAAGGCGGCCAGACCGTACACCCGGCTCTGCCGCAGCAGGAGCAGCTGGAAGCCCACCCCCAACCGCACCTCCACGCCGCCGGGCGCGGCGGAGGCGTCCACCTCCGGCACGGTGCAGGCGGCCACACAGAGGGTATCCGCCTCCCGCTCCACCGGGCACTTCACCACTGCCTGCCGGAAAGCCTGGGCGAAGCCGCCCTCCTCCGTCTGGTAGAGCACCGCCAGCCGCAGCTCGGCGGTCAGATCGCCGCCGGTGGCAGTGACCTGGCTCACGTAGGCCCGCACGTCGCAGACCCCCTGGGGCAGGGCCGCCGTCTCAATGACCTCCCGCACCGTCTGCCGCCGGAGGCCCCGCTCCACCAGCTGAGGGAGGGAATAGGCCGCGAACTCCGGCGCGCCGGGGTGGCGGATGCTGTAGGCGTCGGTGACGACGGACAGACTGCGGTTTTCCCGCACCACGAATTGGGCCAGCAGCTCCAGCTCCACGGAAAGGCCCCGGCCCTCCCCGTCCAGGGGGTAGATTTCGCTGCCGGTGACCACGCACTCCACCTGAAAGTCCGCGTCCTCCGCCACCGGCCCCACGTCGGCGATTTGGGAGAAGGGCAGCTCGAAGGCTGCCGTGCAAAGCTGGCCCTCCGGGCTGAGGTAGAGCAGCTGAATGGCTGTCCCCCCTTTGAACACCAGTTTGCCGCCCAGCAGACGGCTCTCGGTGCAGAAGGGGCGGCACCGCGCCCGCAGCAGCTCCTCCATAGGGGGCCTGCTGCCGGGAATTTGTACCTCGTCGGCGTAGGGGAACACCTTTTCCCCCACGTAGACGGCGAAAGCGCCGCTGTACGGCTCTGTCCGGGTCTCGATGCCCAGCGCCTCCCTGTCCTCCACGCCGGTGCAGCAGCGCAGAAGGGCAGGCTCGTAGACGGTCAGGTCAAAGACCAGCCCCACCCGGATGAGAATTTTCCGGGGGTTGACAGCGCGGGTCTCCGCCAGAGTGACCCGGGGCAGAAGGACGCACCGGCTCTGGCCGGTGACCCCCTCCAGGTCCGCGGTGAACTGAATGGGCAGCTCCGCCCGGAGCTGCCGCAGCCCCGTCTCACCCTCCGGGCGGTAGAGCACGCTGCACGGCGCCACGCCGTGGAGGGTGACGCAGCCCTCGGCGCACTCCTTCCCCCGGAGCTGAACAGAAGCGTCGGTGTCCACGATGTCCACAATGTCCGGGCAGGCGTCCGGCACGATCATCTCCAGCGTCTCCTCCCGCACCAGGGCGGTGTGCAGCGCCAGTTCAAAGCAGGAGATCTCGTCCTGCATGAGCGTTACGTTCAAAAGCGACCTCTCCTTCCTGCCCGGGGAGAGGACTCCTGCCGGACATGGTTCTGCAACACCATATGAGACGAGGCCCCGTTCTATGCCTCAGCGGATGTGAAAGATGGCTTTCAGCAGTCCGGCCAGCGCCCTGGGCGCGCGGACAATGACGATTTTCACGGCGTATTCCCCCCCTTTACCCCTTCAAAAAGGTGCAGCCCAGCAGGATCAGCGTCAGCCCGGAGACGAACAGAATCACCCCCACCGGTAGCACCATGGCCAGCCAGATGCCGATCCCCAGAGAGATCAGACAGATGCCCCCGCTTCTACAGCGAAAATTGTGCAAAAAGACCGCCTCCCTTCGCCACTGAGCAGGTCTGGAGTTTCCTCTATGGCTCAGTATACGTTGGGAGGCGGCAAAATGTGCCTGTGGATTTTTGGGCTGTATGCGTATGGCGCTACGTTGTATCTATCCGATGGCAGCGCCTGGCTAACAGCTAACGGCTAATAGCTCTTTTACTTCGTTTTCACGGATTTTTTGCTGCTCCAGGAGCCGTACACCGTTCCCGCGCTGGATTTATAGTAGGCCCGGACCCGGACATAATACTTCTTTTTGGATTTCAGGCCGCTGATGACCTTAGACTTGCTGCTCTTGCCGGAGACAGTGACGGTCTTGTAGGTCTTGAAGCTGCTGGAGGTGGAATACTGGATCTGGTAGCCGGAGCAGCTGGTGGTTTTCCACTTGACGGTGATCTTCTTTTTGCCCTTCTTAACGGAGGAGAGGGTCACCTTTTTGGGGACCACCTTGACGGTGATTTTTTTGGTGGCTTTGTTGTAGCGGTCGTTTTGGGCGGCGGTGACGGTGATGGTGGCGATGCCCAGCCCCTTGACCGTGACCTTGCCCGAACTGGACACCGTGACCACGGAGGTGTTGCTGCTGGAATAGGTCAGCGAGCTGCCATATTGGGAGGCGTTCCGCGCCCGCAGGTAAAAGGCGCTGCTGCCCACCGTCACGCTGTAGCTGGACTTGGTCAGGGCGATGGTCTGGATGGAGCGGATGTAGAAGGTGGCGGACACCGCCCCGCAGTAGTTGCCCTTGCCCGCCACGGTGGCGGTGGCCTGGCCCCGGTTGATGTTGTTGTTGGCGTAAAGCGTGTAGCCGCTGGAGGGGACGCTGACGCTGCCCACCTTGAGGGAGGAAACGGTGGGCGTCACCGCCGAACCGGTATAGGTCAGGGAGGTGCTTTTCAGCTTGAGGGTGGCGCTGGTCAGGGACAGCCGCTGCACCACCACCCGGATGGTCTTCTCTTCGGTGACCTCCTCGGTGGTGCTGAGAGCGGTCACCCCGGAATCGCCCTCGTCGGAGCTGTCAGCGGCCGCAGATTCCTGCTCTGCGGCTTCGGATGCCGCTTCTTCGGCCTCCGTCGCTTCGGCCTGCGCGGCTGCCGTTTCGTCGGCCTCCGTCGCTTCGGCCTGCGCGGCTGCCGTTTCGTCGGCCTCCGCTTCCTCGGCCTGGGCGGTCACCGCTTCTTCCGCCTCCGTCCCTTCGGCTTCATCCGCGGAGGCGTCTGCTTCCGCCTCCGCGCTTTGCACCGCCTCGTCAGCGGAGCTGTCACCCTGGGCTTCGTCGGCGGGGTCGGTGTCAGCGGTGGTGTCCGGTTCGGCGGTCTCCTCCTGCTCATCGGCGGCGGCGGAAACCGTCTGCTCCTCCTCGGTGACGACCGTGGTGGTCACCTCCGCCGTCACGTCGGTGACGCCCGCGCCGTTAATGGCAGTCGCACCGTCTTTAGTGACGGTGAGGACAGAGTCGCTAAGCGCCTGATAGCTGTCAGGGGTAAGGGAGGTCTTGTTGTCCAAGTCAAAGGCATCATCGCCGTAGGTGACGACGATGACCTCGTCCGGGTCGTCTCCCGACACCGTCACCTTGCAGGTGGCCGTCACGCTGCCGCTGGAGGAGGAAGCGGTGATGGTGGCCGTGCCGCTCTGGACGGCGGTGACCGTGCCGCTGCTGTCCACATAGGCCACGCTGTTGTCGCTGGAGGACCAGCAGACGGGGTCGGAGGTGCCGGAAGGCTTCGCCGTGGCGGTCAGGGACAGGGTATCTCCGGGCGAAAGGGCGGCGGAAGTCTTGTTCAGAGACAGGGAGGTGATGGCGGTGTCGTCGTCCACCTCCTCGCAAGGCTCCAGGTCGTCAGAGTACCAGAAGTCCAGGTCTACGTTGCCGGAAATGCCGCTGACGGTGCCGGTGGAGGAATACTGCCAGTATGTATAACCGCTGACGCTGTAGGTGGAATTGCTGGCGGTATTGGCGTAGTGGGCCACCCACAGCTTATAGCCCTTGTTCAGGATGGTGGTGGGGTTGTACTTGGCCCCGCTGCCGCTGAAGGTGGAGACGCTGTTGTAGACGCAGGCATCGTAGCCCCCGGCCTCGATGGCAGCGCAGAAAGCCAGGGCGATGTTGGTACACTGGGTCTTGGTGAAGTTGGAGAACTTAAAGCGCCCGCCGGCGTTCTCCGCGTCGAAGGCCACCGGGAGATCCAAATCATAGCCGCTGAGCAGCTTTAGCACGTAGGCGGCCTCCTTCTTGGCCTCAGAGGTGGACTTGGCCTGGGAGAAGTAGTACACCCCCACCTGAATGCCGTACTTTTGGGCGTTTTTAATGTTGGTTGCGAACTGAGAGTCCTTGTTCAGCGTGAAGCTGCTGCTGGAGGTGTAGCCGCAGCGGATGAACACAAAGTCGATGCCTGCCGCCGCCACCTTGGACCAGTTGATGGTGCCCTGCCACTTGGAGACGTCGATGCCGTCGTAGATGGTGTAACCGGTGTTGAACTCGCTGGCGTGGGTGTAGGCTTCCGCTAGGGGCGCGGCTGTCCCCACCAGCAGGGCGGCGGTGAGGACCAGGGAAAGCAGTTTTTTGCAGATGCGGGGGAGGGGGTGCTTCATTTTTTTCTCCTTTTCGTGGGGTTACGGTTGGCGTTGGCGCTCGCTGCGCACCAGCAGGGCGCATCCCTCTTTCACGGTGATCTCCGCCGTCTGGCCCGGCAGAATCTCGTTGCTGACGCCCAGGGTGACGTCCCGGCGGAAGGTGGCGTCGGTGACTTGGTACTTGACGCCCCGCAGGGTCACGCCCCGCAGCGTCCGGTCCAGGGGGATGATACCAATATAGCAAAAAGGTGGAGTATTTGCAATGGTGATTTTTCCCGGAGCCAGATAGCGAATTTCGTTGTCCTCGTCCAGCAGCAGGCCCTCCGCCCCGGCCTCGTGAATCTGCTCCAGCAGGAAGCAGTTGGCCAGGTAGTGGTCGGCCCGGCCCCCGGCGCAGCCGCACAGCAGCAGCCGCCGGTAGCCCATGCGCAGGGCCTGGTGAATCGCCACCTCCAGGTCGGTGAAGTCCTTTTCGGTGGGCAGCGTAATGGAGGGCAGGCCCTCCGGCCTGCCGCCGGAGTCCCCGTCCCCCACGTACCAGTTTGGCTCCAGCCCGGCCAGGGCCGCGCTGTTCCGGCCCCCGTCGGCGCAGATGACGAAGTCGTCCTCCCTCCGGTAGTGGGCTAAGTGGTCCCAGTTGGCGCAGGGGGCCGCGCCGATGATGATGGCCTGTTTTGCGTTTTCTCCCACAGTTTGTTCTCCTTCTTGCGTTCTTCGGTGGTCCCGTTGAACCAGTCTTGTCGGCAATTTCAGCGAGAAACCCCTCCACCATGCTTCGCATGGTCCCCCTCCCCTTTCAGGGGAG
>JAJQAS010000099.1 GCA_021203685.1 Clostridiales bacterium
TATTAGTGGTGGTCGTGTTGGTCTGGGTGCTGGACGCTTTGGCCGACGGGTTCAAGAACTCTCTGTCCCACCTGTTCCAGGGCTGAGGTAGACCGACATGGCTGAAACCGCGAAGTGGTATGTGGTCCACACGTATTCCGGATACGAGAACACGGTGGCCAGCACGATTACCAAGCATGTCGATAACCGCAATCTGCGCGACCTGATCCAGCAGGTCGAGATCCCCATGGAGACCGTCACCGAGATCACCGACAACGGCCCCAAGACCGTGGAGCGCAAGACGTTCCCCGGCTATGTGCTGGTGAAGATGATCCTGACCGACGAGACCTGGCACATCGTCCGCAACATCCGCGGCGTGACCGGCTTCGTCGGCTCCGGCAACAAGGCCATCCCTCTGACCGATGAAGAGATCAAGGCGATGGGCATGGAGAAACACGAAGTTTCCGTGGGCTACAACGTTGGCGACAGCGTGAAGATCACAGGCGGGGCGCTCTCGTCCTTCCTGGGTGTGGTGGAAGAGGTCGATGTGGACCGGGAAAAGGTCCGCGTGGTCGTGTCCATGTTTGGCCGGGAGACCCCGGTGGAACTGGACCTGGACCAGGTGGAGCTGATCCAGGAGGACTGACCCCAGCCGCCCCAAAACAACTGAGTTTGAAATTATTAAGGAGGTATTCCTCGTGGCACCTGCTAAAAAGAAGAAAATCACCGGCTATGTGAAGCTGCAGATCCCCGCCGGCAAGGCGACTCCTGCTCCTCCCGTGGGTTCTGCCCTGGGCCAGCACGGCGTGAACATCGCCGCGTTTACCAAGGAGTTCAACGAGCGCACTAAGAAGGACGTGGGCATGATCATCCCGGTTATCATCACTGTCTACGCTGACCGCTCCTTCACCTTTGTGACCAAGACGCCCCCCGCCGCCGTCCTCATCAAGAAGGCGTGCAACATCGAGACCGGCTCCGGCGTGCCCAACAAGACCAAGGTCGCTACCATCAGCAAGGCCGACGTGCAGAAGATCGCCGAGACCAAGATGCCCGACCTGAACGCCGCCTCTCTGGAGGCCGCCATGTCCATGATCGCCGGCACTGCCCGTTCCATGGGCGTTGTCGTGGGCGACTAAGGAGGTATGTGATCTATGGGTAAGAAATACAACGACAGCCTGAAGCTGATTGAAAAAGGCAATCTTTACGATACCAACGAGGCCCTGGACCTGGTCTGCAAGACCGCTAAGGCGAAGTTTGACGAGACCGTCGAGCTGCACCTGAAGCTGGGCGTCGACGGCCGTCACGCCGACCAGCAGGTCCGCGGCGCCATCGTGCTGCCCAACGGCACCGGCAAGAGCGTCCGCGTGCTGGTCTTCGCCAAGGACGCCCAGGCCGACGCCGCCCGGGAAGCCGGCGCGGACTACGTGGGCGACATGGATTTGGTGGAGAAGATCCAGAAAGAGAACTGGTTCGACTTCGACGTGGTCATCGCCACCCCCGACATGATGCGTTTCGTGGGCCGTCTGGGCCGTCTGCTTGGCCCCAAGGGTCTGATGCCCTCCCCCAAGTCCGGCACCGTCACCCCCGATGCCGCCAAGGCCGTCCGGGACGCCAAGGCCGGTAAGGTCGAGTACCGTCTGGACAAGACCAACATCATCCACTGCCCTATCGGCAAGGTCTCCTTCGGCACCGAGAAGCTCCAGGAGAACTTCGACGCCCTGGTGGGCGCGGTCATCAAGGCCAAGCCTGCCGCCGCCCGCGGCCAGTATATCCGCACCTGCACCGTGGCCTCCACCATGGGCCCCGGCGTCCGTGTGAACCCCGCCAAGCTGGGCTAATTTTCGGCAAAAATCATGGCGGAACGGGTTGACAAAGCCCGTTCTGCCATGCTATACTATCAGTTGTGTTCGAAGACAGCAGGTTCGTGAGATCAATGGCTTGTCCGCCTGCCGAGAGTGCATCAAGACATCCCTGTTTTGCTGCTTACTGTCCTCCTGTCTTTCGACGCGGAGGATTTTCTTTTTGTGAGGTGAAATCAATCATGCCTAACGCAAAGGTTCTGGAGTCCAAGAAGGCCGTCGTCGCCGCCCTGGAGGAACAGCTCAAGAGCGCTCAGTCCGGCGTGCTGGTGGACTACTCCGGCATCACCGTGGAGCAGGACACCGAGCTGCGCAACATCGCCCGTCAGGCCGGCGTTTCCTACGCTGTGGTGAAGAACACCATGGTGCGCCGCGCTCTGGACGACGCTGGTCTGTCCGCCCTGGATGACGTGCTGCACGGCAACACTTCTCTGGCCACCGGCACGGAGGACCCCATCGCTCCCATCAAGGTCATCGCTGACTACGCCAAGAAGATGGGCGATGACAAGTTCCACATCAAGGCCGCTTTCATGGAAGGCAAGGTGCTGTCTGACGAGGAGATCGCCCAGATGTCCACGCTGTCCTCCAAGAAGGATCTGCAGGCCCAGGTCATGGGCACCCTGCTGGCCCCCATCTCCACCCTGGCCGCCGTCATCGCCGCCATCGCCGAGAGCAAGGGCGGCTCCGCCGAGGAGGCCCCCGCCGCCGAATAATTCGGCTCATTCTGCCGGGCAGAAGTCCCGGCCACCTACTTTTGAATTTACTCTATTTAGGAGGTAATTACCATGTCTGAGAAGATCAATGCCATCGTTGAAGAAGTAAAGGCTCTGTCCGTCCTGGAGCTGTCCGAGCTGGTCAAGGCTCTGGAGGAGACCTTCGGTGTTTCCGCCGCCGCTATGGCTGCCCCCGCCGCTGGCGCTGCCGCTGCCGAGCCCGTGGAAGAGAAGACTGAGTTCGACGTCGTCCTGGTTGGCCTGGCTGACCCCAAGGGCAAGATCAAGGTCATCAAGGCTGTCCGCGAGATCACCGGTCTGGGCCTGGCCGACGCCAAGGCTGCTGTCGAGAACGCTCCCACCACTCTGAAAGAGGCCGCTTCCAAGGAAGACGCCGACGCTCTGAAGGAGAAGGTCGAGGCCGTCGGCGGCAAGGTCGAGCTGAAGTAAGATTTTTCTGTGCTGACCCAAGAGGGCGGCTGCCGTTTGGCAGCCGCCCCTTTTTTGCGTTCTTTTTTGGATTTTTGGTGATTTACTCCACAGATTTCAGCGATTCCGCCATGTCAATGGCCCGGATCTTCCGGCGGAGAATGAAGTCGGTGGCCACGGTAAACAGGATGACCATGCCCACGGTGAGCAGGAAGCTGACCGGCTTGAGGATGGTTTTGAAGTACACCATATCCACCTGAATTTGGGCGATGACGAAGGCGTGAAGGGCCACGCCCAAAGGCAGACCGCAGCAAATGCCCATCAGGGAAAGGATGAAGTTCTCCCGGAACACATAGGCCCCCGTCTCCCGGGCGTGGAAGCCCAGCACCTTGATGGTGGCGATCTCTCTGGCCCGCTCGGAGATGTTGATGTTGCCCAGGTTGAACAGCACCACGAAGGCCAGCGCCCCGGCACAGGCCAGCACCAGGATGACCACATAGTTCAGGCTGTTCATCATGTTGTCGATGGCGGTGCGGGTGTCCGACACCACCGAGACGGAGGAGACCTCGTCCTGGCCGGAGAAGGCGGCGGAGACGCTGTGCTCGTCCACGCCCTCGTTCAGCCGCAAAATCAGCGTCTCCGGCTCACAGTCCTCGGAGAAGAGGGCGGCGTAGGTTTCGCCGGTCAGGTAGACGTAGTTGTAAACGTAGTTCTCTACCAGGCCCACCACCGTGGCCTCGCCCGTTTCGGTGTCGGAGAGGGAAAGGGTCACGGTGTCGCCGATTTCCGCCCCCACCAAGGTGGCCAGCTTCTGGGTGATGAGCACTTCTCCCGTTCCCGGATAGGCCACGGTCTCGCCGCCCAGGTGCAGGTCAAAGAGCTCGGTGATTTTCTCGTCATCCGAGGCGACATAGTACACGGTCTTGGTGGCCTCGCTGCCGCTCAGGTCGCCGGACCACATCCGGGCTGTCGCCTGGGTCTCAATTTCGTCGCCGCAGGTTTCCGCCGTCCAGTCCAAATCATCCTGAGTGATGGCGTCGGCGTAGGTGACGGTCAGGTCGTATTTCTGGATGTCGTCGTACTGATAGTTGGCGATGTCAGCGATGGAGTCGTTGATGCCGAAGCCGGTCAGCACCAGGGCGGTACAGCCTGCGATGCCCAAAATCATCATGAACATCCGCTTTTTGAAGCGGAAAATGTTCCGCAGGGTCACTTTATGCAGGAATTTCAGTCGGCTCCACAGGGGAGTGATGCGCTCCAGGAAGATGCGCTTGCCCGCTGCCGGGGCCTCCGGGCGAATGAGGTCGGCAGGGGTGCTCTCCATGGTGCGGCGGCAGGCGAACCAGGTGGTCCCGGCGGAGCAGAGCAGCGACGCGGCCATGGAGATCGCCAGTAGCGAATAGTCGTACACGCAGAGGAACCCCTTGATGTTGTACATCATCTGATAGGCTTTCCAGATGACGAAGGGGAACAGGCATCCGCCCAGGAAGAAGCCCAGCAGACAGCCCAAAATCGCCGCAGAGCCGGAGTAAATCAGGTATTTGGTCAGGATGGCACCACGGCTGTAGCCCAGAGCGCGCATGGTGCCGATTTGGGTGCGGTCGTCGTCCACCATTCGGGTCATGGTGGTGGAGCAGACCAGCGCCGCGATGAGGAAGAAGAACACCGGGAACACCCCGGCCAGCCGGTCCACGATTTGGGAGTCGCTCTCGAAGGTGACATAGCCGCTGTTGGTGCTGCGGGTCAGCACGTATAACTCTACATCCTCCAGGTCGGCCAGCTCCTCCCGGGCATTGGCCAGCTCCTGCTCCGCGTCGGCAATTTCTTCCTCGAATTCGGCCACGCCGTCCTCGTATTCGGCCAGCCCGTCCTGATACTCCGCCAGGCCGTCGGCGTACTCCGCCTCGCCGTCCTCGTACTCGGCCAGCCCGTCCTCATACTCTGCCCAGCCGTCGGCCAGAGTCTGTGCCCCTTCGTTGTAGCTGTCCAGCCCCTCATAGTAGGCTTCGATGCCCGCCTCAAACGCTTCCAGCGAGGCTTTCGCGCTGTCCAGCGTGGCCTGCTGGGTGATTTTCTGGGTGTTCAGCTCCGCGACGCCGGCGTTGTACTGGCTCCAGCCCTCTTTCAGCGCGGCCCGTAGGGTGTCCAGCTGGGCCTCGCTGTCGTCCAACGTGGCCTTGGCCGCGTCCAGGGTAGCCTTTTGGGTGTCCAGTTCTTCGCTGGCGGCGTCCAGCTGGGCTTTGCCCTCGGCGAGGGCTGCAGCGGAAGATTCCAGCGTCTGGCGGGTCTCGTCCAACTGCTGGGCGGTCGCCACCAGCTCGGCGGAAGCCTCCGCCTGGGCCTCATACTGGGCTAATCCCGTCTGGTAAGCGGCGAGATTGGTTTCGTATTCCGCCAGGGCGGCGTTGTATGCCTCGGTGCCTGCCTGCCACTGGGCCAGCGCAGCGGCGTACTCTTCCGAATCCGGGTCCAGCTGAGCCAGAGATTCCTCCAGCGCGTCCAGTTGGGTTTTGGTTTCGTCCAGGGTCGCTTTCGCCTCGTCCAGGGCGGCGGCGGTGGCCTCCAACGTCTGGCGGGTGGACTCCAGCTGCTCTGCGGCCTCCAGCGCCTCGTCCAGCGTCATACCGGTGGCGGCTTCAAACTGTTCCAATGCGGCCTCATAGGTCGCCAGCCCTTCGTTGTAGGCCGCCAGATTCTCCGCGTACGCGGAGAGGGAGGCGGTGTACTGGTCGTAGCCCGCCTGCCACTGGGCCAGGCCGCTTTCATACTGCGCCGTTCCATCGGCCAGCTGGCTTTCCCCATCGGCGAGGGTCTCCTCCAGTGCCTCCAGCTGGGCCTTGCTGTCGGCCAGGGTGGCTTCGCCCTCGGCAATGGCCTCGTCCAGCGCGTCCAGCCCTTCGTTGTAGGCGTCCCAACCGGCGGCCAGGGCGCTTTCCCAGGAGGTGTAGCCACTTTGAATGGCCTCCGCGCCCTCGTCCAGCTGGGCTTTCGCGTCGTCCAACTCCTGCTTCGCGTCAGCAAGCTCGGCCTCGCCGTCCTCCAGCTCCTGGAGTGCGTCAGCGAGAGTGACTTTTGCATCGTCCAGCTCGGCCCGTGCGTCCTCCAGCTGGACGCGGGCGTCCTCCAGCTCCGCCCAGGCGTCGTCCAGCTCCTCCTCCGCCTCGGCCTTTTTGTCCGCCAGCTCCTGCTCGCCGTCGGCGATCTCCTGCTCCGCGTCGGCGATGGTGTCGTCCACCCGTTGCTGCACCGACTGGGTAGCGGCGGCCTCCACGTCGTCGGAGAGAGCGTCGATGGCGTCGTCATACTCATCGCTGTAAAGCTCCAGGTCCTCCGTGTAGGTGACGTAGATTTCCATATAGTATTCGCTGGCGAAGCCCTCCGGCAGCAGCAGCACAAAGCCGGTGATGCTGCCGTTGCCCAGGGAGGAGGTGCCCCGGGAGGTGTCCAGATACAAAGGGGTCCGGCAGATGCCCACGATGGTATACTCCGTATAGGCGAAGTCCTCCAGCGTGTCCTCGTCGTTGCAGTCGGCCAGGGAGATGGTCTGGCCGATCATGTCCTCGGTGAAGCAGCGGGAGTCCCCCAAAACCTCGTTACCATTCTGGGGCAGTTCTCCGGCGATCAGTTCCGGCAGGTTCATGCCGTCGTTGAGGGCCTGTGCCCGGTAGACCAGCGTGTCCGCGTCCTGCTGCCAGATGAAGTCGGCGTAATAAGACCCCACGGCGTACTCCACCCCGTCCACCTGGGCCACGGCGGTCACGTCGTCGTCGTCGAACCCCCAGGTGGAGAGCAGCCGCAGGTCGAACAGGTTGGAGCTTTCGATGTAGTCGGTGAACACCGCCGTCATGGCCGGACGGGTCAGCTTTAACCCGGCAAAGAAAGCTACCCCCAGCAGGATGATGAGGACGATGGAGACATACCGCCCGATGCTGCCGGTGATACACCGCCGGATGTTTTTCGTCAGCGCTTTTGTCATAGCCTCACCACTCGATCTGTTCCACAGGAATCACATGGTCGTTGCGGCGGGTGGAGTGGATGGTGCCGCTCTTGACCCGGACGATGCGGTCCGCCATGGCGGACAGGGCGCTGTTGTGGGTGATGATGACCACGGTCATGCCGTCCCGGCGGCAGCTGTCCTGGAGCAGCTTGAGGATGGATTTGCCGGTCTCGTAGTCCAGCGCGCCAGTGGGCTCGTCACACAGCAGCAGCTTGGGCCGCTTTGCCAGCGCACGGGCGATGGACACCCGCTGCTGCTCGCCGCCGGAGAGTTGGGCGGGGAAGTTGTCCATCCGGTGCTCCAACCCCACATCTCGCAGCACCTGCTGGGCGGGAAGGGGATCTTTGCACAGCTGGGCGGCGATCTCCACGTTTTCCAGGGCAGTCAGGTTGGGAATCAGGTTGTAAAACTGAAACACAAAGCCGATGTCGTACCGCCGGTAGTTCTCCAGCTGGGCGCGGGTGAAGCCGCCGACGTCCACCCCGTCCATCACCACCGTGCCGCTGGTCAGGGTGTCCATGCCTCCCAGGATGTTCAGCAGGGTGGTTTTGCCCGCCCCGGATTCGCCCACAATGACGCAGACCTCGCCCTTTTCGATCTCGAAGCTGACGTTGCTCAGGGCCTTGACCTCCACAGAACCGGTTTTGTATATTTTTGTCACATTTTCAAATTGAACAAAGGCGCTCATGGCGTTCCCCCTTTATTTCGTAAATTTCATTATAACAAACCGCTCCCTTCCTTTCCTAAACAGTTTGTAAATACCCCGACAAATCCCTGTCCTGTCCGGGGCGGGACAGTCCCTGCAATATTAAACCGATTAACTGGGGAAAATGATAAAACCGGCCTTGAAATACTGAGCGGTTTCGTGTATATTTATCTTATAGCGAGACGAGTAAGGTGGGGGCGGCTTGCGCACACACAGTCCCACCGCCTTCCGGCGAAAGCTGCCGGAACAAACTGTGATTTTCAGGAGGAAATGAACATGGGTATTTCTGCAAACGGAGCGAGAGAGGCCATTCTGGCTGGGAAAACCGCGCTGGGCATTGAGTTCGGCTCCACCCGCATCAAGGCGGTGCTGGTCGGCCCGGACAACGCCCCCATCGCCGCCGGCGACCACGAGTGGGAGAACCGGCTGGAGAACGGCATCTGGACATACTCTCTGGACGACGTTTGGACGGGCCTCCAGGACGCCTATTCCAAGCTGGCCCAGGACGTGACGGCCCAGTACGGCGTCGACCTGGAGACCGTGGGCGCCATCGGCTTCAGCGCCATGATGCACGGCTACATGGCCTTCGACAAGGCGGGCAATCTGCTGGTGCCCTTCCGCACCTGGCGCAACACCATCACCGGCCAGGCGGCGGAGGAGCTGACCGCCCTGTTCCAGTTCAACATCCCCCAGCGCTGGAGCATCGCCCACCTCTACCAGGCCATCCTCAACGGGGAGGAGCACGTCCCTCAGGTGGACTTCTTCACCACCCTGGACGGCTACATCCACTGGCAGCTCACCGGCCAAAAGGTGCTGGGCGTGGGCGAAGCCTCCGGTATGTTCCCCATCGACAGCGACACCTGCGACTTCAACCAGCGGATGATCGACCAGTTCGACGAGCTGGTGGCGGACAAGGGCTATCCCTGGAAGCTGCGGGACCTGCTGCCCAAGGTGCTGGGCGCCGGGGTGCCTGCGGGCGTGCTGACCGAGGAAGGGGCAAAGCTGCTGGATGTCTCCGGCAAGCTCAAGGCCGGTATCCCCCTGTGTCCCCCGGAGGGCGACGCGGGCACTGGCATGGCCGCCACCAACAGCGTCAAGCAGCGCACCGGCAACGTCTCCGCCGGAACCTCCGTGTTCTCCATGGTGGTGCTGGAGAAGCCCCTGAGCAAGCCCTATCCCGAGATCGACCTGGTGACCACCCCTGACGGCAGCGCCGTGGCGATGGTCCACTGCAACAACTGCACCTCCGACCTGAACGCCTGGGTGAACCTCTTCAAGGAGTTCGCGGAGAGCTTCGGCATCGAGGTGGACATGACCAAGCTCTTCGGCACCCTCTACAACAAGGCCCTGGAGGGCGACCCGGACTGCGGCGGGCTGCTGGCCTACAACTACTTCTCCGGCGAGACCATCACCGGGTTCGAGGAGGGACGCCCCCTGTTCGTCCGCCAGCCGGACAGCAAATTCAACCTGGCCAACTTCATGCGGGTGCATCTGCTGACCTCCCTGGGGGCCATCAAGGTGGGCAACGACATCCTCAGCCGGGAGAACGTCCGCATCGACCGCATCACCGGTCACGGCGGCCTGTTCAAGACCCCCGTGGTGGGGCAGAAGATGCTGGCCGCCGCGCTGAACGCCCCCGTCTCCGTCATGGAGACCGCCGGAGAGGGCGGCGCATGGGGTATGGCGCTGTTGGCCTCCTATATGATGAACAAGGCCGAAGGCCAGTCCCTCTCCGATTTCCTGGAGAGCCAGGTGTTCGGCGGCAACACCGGCGTCACCCTGGAACCCGACCCCACCGACGTGGAGGGCTTCAACACCTTCATCCAGCGGTACATCGGCTGCCTGTCCGTTGAGCGGGAAGCGGTGCTCACCCTGCGGTAAGCCATGAGACA
>JAJQAS010000204.1 GCA_021203685.1 Clostridiales bacterium
ATGTCCCTTCACTACCTGTTACCTATCTTACTTCACTATACACTTTGGCCGCCCGGAAATGGAAAGCGAACCCTGCGGGCGGCCAAGGGCCGCCCCTACTAACAACTCATAGAAGAGGTGAGACTATGTACTTTCGGACGCTGGCCAGCGGCTCCAGCGGCAATTCCATCCTGATTCAGAGCGGCAGTTCCGCCGTGCTGGTGGACGCGGGCATTTCCTGCCGCAAAATCACCCAGCGGCTGGGGGCCTGCGGGCTGACGCCGGGGGATCTGAACGGTATCCTTGTCACCCACGAGCACGCCGACCACATCGCGGGGCTGGGGGTGCTGATGAAGCGGTGCAACGTGCCCATCTACGCCAGCGGGGGGACCTGTGCCGCCCTGGTGCGGAAGTACCCCGTCACCCAGAACCACCTGATGCTGGTGCCCGCCGGGAGCTGCTTCGACCTGGCTGGGTTGACCGTGACCGCTTTCCCCACCCCCCACGACGCGGCGGACAGCGTAGGATACCGCATTTCTGATGGCGACAAATCCGCCGCCGTGGCCACCGACCTGGGCCAGGTGACGGACTACATACGGGGTATCCTCACCGGAACCGACCTGGTGCTGCTGGAGAGCAACCACGACATCGCCTCTCTGCGCAGCGGCCCCTACCCCTACTATTTGCAGGAGCGCATCCTCAGCGACATCGGCCACCTGTGCAACGAAGCCGCCGCCGAGCTGGCGGTTTACCTGGCCCGTCAGGGTACCAAGACGCTGGTGCTGGGCCACCTGAGCCGGGAGAACAACACGCCGGAGCTGGCTTATTCCGTGGTGCAAAAGGCCCTCCAGCGGGAGGGGCTGACCCCCCGGCTGGGGCTGGCCCCGAGAGACGAGCTGAGCCAGGAATACGAAGTTTAATGAGCTGTTAGCTATTAGCCGATAGCTATTAGTTTGGATAGTGCTTGCTGTTTCATCAGCAATTTTGCCCAGCATAGTACAAGTTTCCACTGGAAACCAGTGTCTGGTTCCCAGCATTACAAATTGCACATTTTTCCAAGTCTGAGGGGGCGCACCGGCGCGAAGCAAGCACCAGGCTGAAAGAGGGACAACCATGTATTCGATCACCGTCCTCTGTGTGGGCAAGCTAAAGGAAAAATTCTACATCGCCGCCGTGGAGGAGTACCAGAAGCGGCTCCGGGGCCTGTGCCGCCTGGACATCGTGGAGCTGGCCGAGGAGCGGCTGCCTGACGCCCCCTCCCCCGCCCAGATTCAGGCCGCGCTGGAGAAGGAGAGCCGCCGCATCCTGGCGAAGATTCCCGCCAACGCCGCCCTCATCGCCCTGTGCGTGGAGGGAACGCTGCTGAGCAGCGAGGAGCTGGCGAAAAAAATCGCTGCTTTCGGCAGCGCGGGGCGCTCGTCTCTGTGCTTCGTCATCGGGGGGAGCTACGGACTCCACCCCACCGTGAAGGAGGCCGCCCAACTGCGGCTGTCCATGTCCCCCATGACCTTCCCCCACCACCTGGCCCGGGTGATGGTGCTGGAGCAGGTGTACCGGGCCTTCCAGATCAACGCCGGGACAAAGTACCACAAGTGAATACCATAGCGAAAAGGGAACCTGTCGTTTTAGACGGGTTCCCTTATTCTGTCAGTTGCTGCCGCAGCTGGCCTACGGCCTTTTTCTCAATGCGGCTGACCTGCACCTGGCTGACCCCGATGATTTTCGCCGTTTTCTCCTGGGTCAGCCCCCGGTAGTAGCGCAGCAGAATGACCATTCGCTCCCGCTGGGGCAGGCGGTCCACCGCCTCCCGGAGGGAGAGCCGCTCCAGCACCTGTTCCTCCATGCCGTCGTCCCCCAACAGCGATTCCAGGGTCAGGCCGTCGGCGGTCTCCATCTGGAGGGAGGCCACAGTCGCCACGGCGTTTTCCGCGGCGGCGATGTCCTCCGGCTCCAAACCGGTCTCCGCCGCCAGCTCGGAGAGGGCCGGTTCCCGGCCCAGCTGCCGCAGCAGCGTCTCCCGGGCGGCGCAGACCTGGGCCGCCTGCTCCTTGATGGTGCGGCTGACCTTCACCGCCCCATCGTCCCGGAGGAACCGGCGAATTTCCCCGGCGATTTTGGGCACCGCGTAGGTGGAGAACTGGGTGCCGTAGGCCGGGTCAAAGCCCTGGATGGCTTTCAAAAACCCGATGCACCCCAGCTGGAACAGGTCCTCGGCCTCCACGCCCCGTCCGGTGTACCGCTTGACTACCGACCAGATGAGCCGGTCGTTTTCCACCAGAATCCGCTGGCAGGCCCCCCGGTCGCCGCTCTGGGCGGCCTCCAGCAGCGCGCCCTGCTCCACGGTCACGGCTGCCCGACCCGGACAGAGATTTTCTTCCGCATGGTGACGGTGGTGCCCTTGCCCACCGCCGTCCTGACCCGCATGGCGTCCATAAAGCTCTCCATAATGGTGAAGCCCATGCCGCTGCGGTCCGCGCCGCCGGTGGTGAACATCGGCTCCCGGGCCTTGTCCAGGTCGGGGATGCCCACCCCCCAGTCCCGGACGGTGATCTCCACCGTATTGCCCTCGAACAGCCGCAGACGCAGCAGCACCCGGCCAATGGCGTCGGGGTAGGCGTGGACGATGACGTTGGTCACCGCCTCGGAGACGGCGGTTTTCACGTCCCCCAGCTCCTCCAGCGTGGGGTCCAACTGGGCCGCGAAGCAGGCCGCCGCCGCCCGCGCAAAGCCCTCGTTGGCGCTGCGGCTGTCAAATTCCATCTTTACCTGGTTGATCGGTCTCATATGTAACCCCCCCTGTCACGGCAGAAACGACACGGACAGCACCTTGTGTAAATTGGCCGCGCGAATGACCTTGGCGGGTTGGGGCGGCACGTTGACGGCCCGCATCGTCCCGCCCACCTCCTGCATCCGGCGGCAGGTGCGCAGCAGCACCGCAATGCCGGAGGAGTCCATAAAGGTCAGTTGGGCCAGGTCCAGCACCAGCCGCCGGGGAAACCGGCTCTCGATTTCCCGGTCCAGCTCCAGCATCAACTGTCGGGCGGCGTGGTGGTCGATCTCGCCGGAGAGCTGCACCGTCAGCTCCCGGTTTTTCGCAGTACAGGTCATTGGCATAGCGTGTCCCTCCAAACAAAAAACGTCCCGTGCCGCCCAATGGCGGTACAGGACGATTATAAGGGACTGGGGATAAAAACCCGGTCGAAGGCTGGGGACGGGGCGAAGTTTTTTGTGGCACGGCGGCGGAGAGCGTGGTACAATGAGCGATGAACGGGGAAACCCAGTGAAGGAACTTCACAGAATTTTTTTTGAAAAAAGTGAAAAAAACACTTGACTGTAAAGTTGGTTCATACACTACACTCCTATCATGAGGACCGGCAAGGATCTCAACCAACTGCCTGACAGGAGGACATCAAGATGAAAATAAAAGAGGTCGAAACGATTTTGGGCGTGGACCGCGCCAACATCCGCTATTACGAACGGGAGGGGCTGCTGCTCCCGGCCCGGAACGAAAACCGCTACCGGGACTACAGCCAGGAGGACGTGGACCGGCTCAAGACGGTGGTTATCCTGCGGAAGCTGGGGGTGCCGGTGGCGGAGATCCGGGAGATTTTGAACGGGCGGCAGTCCATGACCGATGCCCTGGCGGAGAACGAGGAACACCTGAAAAAGCAGCTGGAGGAGCTGACCGGCGCGCTGACCCTGTGCCGCCGTCTGGAGCAGCAGCAGGTGGAGCTGGACACCTTCGACCAGGACTATTACTGGGAGGAGATGCACCGGGAGGAGCAGGCGGGGAACCCCTTCCTGGACGTCTGCAAGGACTACCTGGCCTTCGAGAAGGACGTGGTCAACCAGGTGTTCTGGGACGGCACCGACATGGCCGAGGGCTTCGGCTGGACCGGCTGGAAGGCCAAAGTGTTCCCGCTGCTGCTGGTGCTGGCGGTGCTGGTGTTTGTGGGGCTGTTCGCCCTGCTGCTGGGGGACACCTTCCTGGAGGGCTTTCTGATGCCGCTGGAGGTGACGGTGCTGGTCTCCGTCTTGTTCCTGCCGGAGTTCCTGCTGCGGAAGAAGTTCCCCAAGGCCGCTCAGCTGTGGCGGAAGGGGCTTGGCACCCTGGCGGTGGTGGCGTGCGCGCTGCTCATCCTGTGGGTGGTGTTGATGCTGCTCAACGACAAGTTCCACTTTTTGTTCTGACTCTATAGAAACGGGAAATCGCCCCGGCGGAGTTTTGGCTCTGCCGGGGGCGTGTGTGACTTGTGGGGCGGAGAGGTTTCACTCCAAACCCTTCCGAATTTCCTCCATAATGCGTACCATCAGCCCCACCCGCAGGAAGGGGGTCATCAGGTAATACCCATCCACGTAGGGGGCGGTCTGCCGGGCCACCTCGGCGGAGATGCGCACCGCCAGGTCCTCGCTCTCGGCCCGATCCTTGTCCTTGTAGAGCTGGATGATTTCATCCGCCACGTCGATGCCCGCGATCTCGCTCTGCATATAGCAGGCGTTGCGGTAGCTGACCACGGGGATGATGCCCCCCAGAAGTTTGCCCGACAGGGCCTCCCGGGCGAGGCGCAGGTTTTCCAGCGCACGGGCGGTCAGCACCGGCTGGGTCAGGAAACCGCTGACCCCCGCCGCCTCCTTCTCTCTGGCCCGGGACAGCTCCACCTGGAAGTTCCGGGCGTTGACGTTCAGCGCGCCGTAGACCCGGAAGGGCCGCTCCAGTTCGGTGCGGTTCAGGTCGCCCACGAAGCGGGCCAGCTTGCGGGAGTTGAACTGAAAGACCGACTTGACCTCGTCCCGCTCGGCGGAGGGCACCGGGTCGCCGGTGACCAGCAGCACGTTGTCCACTCCCTCCACGTTCAGCCCCAGCAGCAGGGCTTTGGTGGCGTTGCGGTTCCGGTCCCGGCAGGTCAGATGGGGGATGGGGTCGATGTCCAGCTCCCGCCGCAGCTTGCAGGCCAGCAGGGAGGAATCCATGCTGGCCCGGCCGATGGGGCAGTCCGCGATGGTGATGGCGTCCACCCCGGCGGCTTTCAGCGTCCAGGCTCCCGCCATGAACTTGCCCAGCTGGGCGTTTTTTGGCGGGTCCAGCTCCACGGCAAAGACCTTTTGCCCTCGCTCCAGCTTATCCCACAGGCGGTTGGGAACGGGCTTCGCCGCCGGAGCGGCGGCGTGGGGCGCGATATGGCGGACAGGCGTTGTCCCCCGCTGCTCCAGCAGGGCCGCGGTCTGGGCGATGTGCTCCGGGGTGGTGCCGCAGCAGCCCCCCAGAATCCGTACCCCCAGCCCCGCCAGCTCCGCCATTTGCAGGGCGTAATAACCGGGGTCGCCGTCGTAGAGGGTGCGCCCGTCCACCACCACGGGGTAGCCCGCGTTGGGCATGGCGGAAAAGAGGGCGTTTTGCAGGTCCAGCTCCCCCACCAGGCGGCGCATATGGTACGCGCCGGAGACGCAGTTCAGCCCCACCGCGTCCACCTGAGGGCAATCCCGCAGCTCCTGCACCAGCGCCCCGCCGCTGCGCCCTTCCCGGGTGTACCCGTCGGGCTGCACGGCGAAGGACACCAGCACAAACGCCTCCGGGTTATGCTTTTTGACGTAGGCCGCGGCCTGGGCCAGGCAGGACTGGTCGCTGTTGGTCTCAAAGAGGAAGCAGACTGCCCCCAGTTCCAGAAACACGTCCAGCACCTCCCGCACCGCGGGCCAGGCGCTGTCCTCCCCCACCTGGGGGACGGGGCCGAGGTCGGCAAAGACGAAGGCACCCCGGCCCTGGGCGGCCTCGCAGGCCAGCTGCCACCCGGCGGTCACGGCCTCCCGGAGCAGGGCATGGTCGCCCCCCAGCGACACGGCGTTGAGGCCGAAGGTGTTGGTCTTGATGGCCTTTGCCCCGGCGTCCAGATAGGCCCGGTGGATGGCCAGCACGCTTTCCGGCCGGCGGAGGTTTGCCAGCTCACAGGTGAAGTCCGCGTCCCGGTTTCGCTGCACCCAGTAGGTGCCCATGGCCCCGTCGAAGAGGAGGGGGCGGGAGTGTAAGTAGGTTCTAATATCCATATGAATCCTTTGTCTGTCGGTAGATAGTTCTTTGAAATGAGCAATTAGCAATGTGCAATGTGCAATTCTGCGAAAAATCAGCCCTCTCCAGTCGCCTTGCGGCGAGGGAGGCTTTCGTTTTTCAGTCACTTCTCTGCAATGAACACGGCTGAAAACCCAACCATTGCACATTGCTCATTGCACATTGCACATTCTAACAATCGGCGGGGCTTTCGCCAGCGGGTTGTTTTACCCCAGCACTTCTTTCGCAATATCCACGCTCTGCTTGGCGTCCTTGGCGTAATAATCCGCGCCAATTTCCGCGGCGTACTCCGGGGTCAGCACCGCGCCGCCCACCCAAATTTTACAGGGGTGGCCGCTGTCGCGCAGGGCCTGAATGGTGGCGGCCATGGAGGAGACGGTGGTGGTCATCAGGGCGGAGAGGCCCACCAGATGCACGTCCTGGCGAATGGTCTCCTCCACCACCCGCTCTACCGGAACGTCCCGGCCCAGGTCGATGACCTGGTAGCCGTAGTTCTCCAGAATCACCTTGACGATGTTCTTGCCGATGTCGTGGATGTCCCCCTGAACGGTGGCGACGATGATTTTCCCCTTGCTGACGCTGGAGCCGCCCCGGTTCAGGATGCTGGTCTTGATGACCTCGAAGGCTTCGCAGGAGGCGTTGGCGGAGTTGATGAGCTGGGGCAGGAAAATCTCCCCCTTCTCGTACCGGTCCCCCACCCGGTCCAGGGCGGGGATGAGCAGCTCGTTGATGATCTCCAGCTCGGTCTTGCTCTGGAGCAGCTCTTTGGTCAGCCGGGCGCACTCCTCCTTCAAGCCCTTGGCAATGGTGGTGTCGATGTCCATCCCGGCGGCGGCAGGGGCCGCAGCGGGAGCAGGAGAGGGGGCGGCGCTGGCGAAGCGCTGGATATAGGCGGCGCTGTCCACGTCCTCGCCGGAGAGGACGCGGTAGGCGGCGATGGTGTCCATAATCTGCGCCTGGTTGGGGTTGACGATGGGCAGGTCCAGGCCGCAGTACATGGCCTGGGTCAGAAAGCTCTGGGTGATGCGGATGCGGTCAGGCAGGCCGAAGCTGATGTTGGACACACCCAGCACCGTATGCAGTCCCAGCCGCTCCGTCACCCAGCGGACGGCTTTCAGCGTCTCCACCGCCTGGTCCTGCTGGGCGGAGACAGTGAGGGTCAGGCAGTCGATGTAGACATCCTCTCTGGGGATGCCGTAAGACAGGGCGGCGTTCAAAATCCGCTCTGCGATGGCGAACCGGGCCTCGGCGGTCTGGGGGATGCCGTTTTCGTCCATGGTCAGGCCCACGACGCCTGCGCCGTACTTCTTCACGATGGGGAGAACGGTGTCCAGCACCTCCCGCTTGCCGTTGACGGAGTTGACGATGGCCTTGCCGTTGCACACCCGCAGCCCGGCCTCGATGGCCTGGGGGTCGGAGGAGTCGATTTGCAGGGGCAGGGAGACCACCCCCTGCAGCGCCTTCACCACGTCGGCCATCATCTTGGGTTCGTCCAAGCCGGGCAGGCCCACGTTCACGTCCAGAATGTCCGCTCCCGCGTCCTGCTGCTCGATGCCCCGCTCCAGAATATAGTTCAGGTCGTATTCCCGCAGGGCCTGCTGGAACCGCTTTTTGCCGGTGGGGTTGATGCGCTCGCCAATGACCCGCACGCCGTTTAGTTCCGTGACGTGGGAGGGGCAGCACACCCCCTGCCGGGGCTTGCCCTGCCGGGGAGCGGGGGTTTTCCCCGCCAGCCGGTTCCGCAGGGAGGCGATGAAGTCCGGCGTGGTGCCGCAGCAGCCCCCCAGCAGCTGCACCCCCAGCTCCAGATAGGGCAGCATCTGGGCGGCGAACTCCTCCGGGGTGATGGTGTAGAGGTTGGTCGCCGGGTCGGGGAGGCCCGCGTTGGGCTTGATGACCATGGGCAGCGTGGTCCACTGGGCCAGCTCCTGGGCCAGTGGGAGAATTTCTTTTGGCCCGAGAGAGCAGTTGAAGCCAATGGCATCCACCCCCAGCCCCTCCAGCGTCAGAGCCATGGCGGGGACGGTGCAGCCGGTGAAGGTGCGGTGATTTTCCTCAAAGGTCATGGTGGAGAGGATGGGGAGGTGGGTGTTCTCCTTCGCCGCCAGCACGGCGGCTTTCATGTCGTAAAGATCGGCGAAGGTCTCGAACGCAACCAGGTCGGCCCCGGCGGCCTCGCCCGCCGTCACCACCTCCCGGTAGAGTTCGTAGGCGTCCTCGAAGCGCAGGGTGCCCAGCGGCTCCAGCAGCTCCCCGATGGGGCCAACGTCCACGGCCACCAGCGCCCCGGTTTCCTTTGCGGCGGTCCGGGCCAGCTTCACCGCCTGGTGAACCACCTCGCTGACGCCGTACCCGGTCCCCGCCAGCTTGTGGCCGTTGGCCTGGAAGGTGTTGGTGTAGAGGATGTTTGCCCCCGCCCGGAGGTACCGCCGGTGGACGTCCGTCACCACCTCCGGGGCGGTGAAGCAGAGGGTCTCCGGCCGCTGGCCCAGCTTGAGGCCCGCCGCCTGGAGCTGGGTGCCCATGGCGCCGTCCATCAGGAGGTAGGGGCGGGATTTCAGTAATTCTACAAAGTTCATATAGGGAACCTCTTTCATAATTTGCAATTTGCAATGTGCAATGTGCAATGGACGGGTTTTCAGTGTGGTTCGGGAAACCCCTCCGCCGTCAAGCGGCACTTCCGGGGCGTTGCCCCTCCCTGCCCTTTCAGGGGAGGCAAGAGGGGTGGTCAGTTACAAAAAGATAGGTTTTTGATGAAAACCTTGCACTACGCCAAACAAAATTGCTAACGGAACAGCAAGCTCTATTCCTCCCTCGCCGAAAGGCGACTGTAGGGGGCCGGTTTTCCGCATAATTGCACATTGCACATTGCTAATTGCTAATTGTGCTTTCCGCAGGTTTTCCCGTTCTTCCGCAGCTGGCAGCTGCGGAACAGCCCGCAATTTGCGCAGCTGGGCGCCCGGTGGGGCCGGGGGCTGTCCGCCGCGCCCAGCACCGCCGTCACCGACTTCCGGGGGATCAAAATCCCGCTCTGGCTGACGGTCAGGCCGATGCGCCGCCGGGTGTCCAGCAGCTCGCAAAACCCCTGCTGCTGGCCAATGGGCAGGTCGCCGTAGCCGGGGCTGAACCGGTCGGTCAGGTGGAGGCCGCGGGTGGCGTACTCCCGGGTCAAATCGGCCTCGAAGTTGTCGCAGACGTTTTCAATGGCGGTGCTGGCGCAGCTGTCCAAAATCAGGGCCTTCGCCATGTCCGTCACCTGGGCGCGCATGAGCAGCGTCTCCACGTCCGGCCCCAACGTGGCGGCCATCAGCACCGCCTCGCCGCAGCCTGCCAGCAGGGTTTGGGTGTCCTGCCCCTCCAGTGTGAAGTCCGTCCCCCGGAGCCGCCCCCCGTCCAGGGGAAAGACCCGGTAGGTCAGCCGGGGGCGGGCGGTCTCCAAAATCCGCCGGGAACAGGCGGCAATGTCCGCTTCCGGCTCCGGCGGGACCTCCCCGCCGTGGTACCCCCGGTTGAGCAACTCCTCG
>JAJQAS010000124.1 GCA_021203685.1 Clostridiales bacterium
GCTTGGCGTTGACCACCTGCATACGGATGCACTGCTTGGACTGGTTGGTGCCCAGGTCATTGTAGGAGCTGACGCGCAGGGATTTGCTGTTGCCCTTGGTGTAATACTGCTCGGAGTGGCACCAGCTGCCGCTGCCGCTGATGTAGGTGGCCCACTTGTACCACCAGTTGGCGGAGGAGATGGTGAACCAGCTCTGGCGGCTGGTCAGCTTGTAGGTGCCCACCTTGAAGTTGCTGGCGCTGCGGGAGGTGGAGACCACGAAGGACTTGGTGGGGATCTTGTAGGAGCCGTTGTACTTGGCGTAGAGGGTGGCGGTGTGGGTGCTGCGGCTGATGACCAGCTTGGTGGCCTTCTTCTTCCAGGCGGAGCTGACCTTGTAGAGGTTCTTGCAGAGGGTGCCGTCGCTGTTAAAGTAGAAGCGGTAGGTGGTCCCGTTGCGCTTCAGGTTCTTCCAGCAGCTCTTGTAGACCTTGCCGCTGCTGGTGAAGTAATAGGTGTTGGCGGAGGACTTGGAGGACGTGTTGCCGTTGTCGTCGAAGGTTTGCCACCCTCTCAGGCTGGTCTGCTTGACGCCCTTCTTGTAGTAGTAACTGCCCACGACGCCGCTGTAGAGCTTGCCGCTCTTGTAGTACTTGCCGTCGCCGGTGCTCTTTGCGCCGGTGTCCATGCGGACGTAGGCGGTGCTCTTGCTCATGGTTCCGGTGAGCTTGGTGCCGCCCTTGCCGCTCTTGACCACCCAGACATAGTCGCCGGAATAGCGGCGGACGTAGCCGGTGAACTTTTCACCCTTGTAATACCACAGCCCGTCGCCGGTGCTCTTGGCACCGGTATCCATGCGGACATAGGCAGTGCTGCTGCTCATTTGACCGGTGAGCTTGGTGCCGCCCACACCGTTTTTCACGTACCAGACGTAGTCACTGGAATAGCGGCGGACGTAGCCGGTGAACTTGGAGCCATTGTAGTACCAGAGGCCGTCGCCGGTGTAGGTGGTGGAGCCATAGGTGCTGGTCGAACCGCTGGTATACTGGCCGGTGTACTTGCTCCCCACGCCGTCTGTGACGTAGTAGAGGACGCCGCCGGTGCTGTAGTAACCGGTGTAGAGGGAGCCGTTGGAGTAGTAGAGGCTGTCATAGGAACCGGTATAGAACACCACAGTGGAAGAGTAGCTGCTGTCACTTTGGGTGGTGGTGACCGTCGCCAGTTTGCCGCTGCTGTCCGCGCTCGCGTCTGCGAGCGCTTTCCCGTCTTCGTCCAGGCTGATTGCCGTCACAAAACCGGTCCCGGTCAGCGACAGCGTGCCGTCCTCGTCAAAATAGTAGTATCCCGCCGCGAAGGTGGTTCCGTCCACGGTGGCGCTTTCGGACAGATAGAGGACGATATCTGTTGCCTGGACGGATGTGCTGGATGTGTTGTCTTCCCAATACAGGAACGTCCAGCCATCGTCTGTCTGCGTCCAGCCGCCGGTACCCGCTTCACTGGTCAGGGAGACGCTTTCCTCCTGTGCGGCGGCGCTCAACACAGATGTCTCAGACTCCGCTTCCGCGCCGGAAGCAGGTTCGGCTTCCTCGCCGCTGTCATCGTCGGCGGCAGAAGGGGCCTCTTCTGTGTCGTCTGTGGCCTCAGCTGGCGATGCGTCTGTCTCCTCCTGGGCGGTTTCCGGGGCGGTCTCGGCGCCGGAGGATTCTTCCGCTGGTGCAGCGGC
Organism: Clostridiales bacterium; assembly: GCA_021203685.1. GTDB lineage: Bacteria > Bacillota > Clostridia > Oscillospirales > Oscillospiraceae > Onthomonas. Next base: position 1,703 of record JAJQAS010000124.1, read on the forward strand.
CGTGTCGTCCGTGTCGTCCGCATCCGCGGCGGCCGCCGCCGTGACTGCGGAGCTGTCTGCAGCCGTTTCCTGGGCCAGTGCGGCGGGATAGGACGCCATGCAGAGGGCCAGTGTCAGGCACAGGGCGGAAAAAATGCGTTTTTGGATTTGTTTTTTCATGATACCTCCTATTACGATTCATGCGGTTGGGTCAAGACGGCAACGTGTTGCCGCCCTTTCGGTGATGGAGCACCCTCGTCAGACATTGCCACGCCTCCCCGCTGTCAGGTGGCCGGTGGAAGCTCAGCCGGGAGGGGCAGGTTGAAGTAAAACGTGTTTTGTCCACCCTGGGAAAGCAGCCCCACCGACCCCTGGCACATATCGGCCACCTGCCGCACCACAAACAGGCCGAGGCCATATCCGCTGCTGCGCTGCCGGGATTTGTCCCGCTTGTAAAACGGCTCCCAGATGCGGTCCCGCTCATCTGGCGGGATAGGTTCCCCTGCGCTGCTGACCTGGATGCAGAATTGCCCCCGGGCAAAACAGCAGTTCAGCCGGATCTCGGTGTCCGGTGTGCGGTATTTCACCGCATTTCCCAGGTAATTGAAGATCACCCGCTCCAACAGGTAGGCGTTGGCGTAGCCGCGGCCTGTTTCCCACGCTGCCGCAATGGGGACACCAGGAAATTCTCTGGCGATGCGCTGGTTCACCTGGTCGGCCAATGTCTCGGTCTGGAGCCACTCTTTTTCGTAGAAGTGCTCGCCGCCGTCCAGCGATGAAGCCTCCATCATCTCCTTGGCCAGCAGGTCCAGCGAGTCGCACTCCTCCAGCATAATGCCGCAGTAGCGGTTGACCTGGGGGTGGTCCGCCGCCACGATCTGGATGTTCTCCGTGTAGCCCCGGAGGGTGGTCAGCGGGGTCTTGATCTCGTGGGCCAGGCTGCGCAGCAGTTCCCGCCGCCGCTCCAGCTCCTGGCACATATCCCGGATGCTCTTCTCCAGCTTGGTGGACAGGTCATTCACAGAGCCAGCCAGCACGGCGATCTCATCGCGGCCCCGGCAAGGGATCTTCTGGCTGAAATTCAGGTCGGCGATCTCCCGCGTCACCCGGCTGATCTCCTCGATTTGGTTGGTGTACCGACGGGTCATCAGGTTCCAGGCCACGGTTCCCAGCAGCGCCGTGATGCCTCCGCTGCAAAGCAGGAACAGGCAGACCAGCTGCACCGACTGCTCGATGCCCTTGATGCCCTTGTTCATGATGATGTAGCAGCCGTTCCCCAGGTCCCGCACGTAGTAGAGCCGGCGGAGCTGTTCTTCCTCGTTGTAGCGCTCGATGATGTAGGGGTTTTCCTCCTGGGCCTGAAACTCCTGGAGGATGTTGTTCAGCCTCGGGCTGTCCTTGATTCGTTCCGCCTTGCCGTTCAAATACTCCGTGGTGCTGGCGATTTTGTCCCCGTCCGTGATGATGGTGATGTGGATGAGGTAGGAGTCGTAGATGGAGCTGAGCAGCTCCTGCAATTCATCTTCCTGCTCCAACATTTCCCCGATCTGCGTCCCATAGTGAGTCATTCTGGTTCTGGACTGCCAGACAAACACCGGTTTCAGCAGCAGACAGGAAACCACCGTCAGGAAGCACATACACCCGACGATGCAGACGGCGAACGCCAGGCTGACCTTGGTGCGCAGACGCAGATTCACAGCCGGGTCACCTCCCCCTCAAAGCAATATCCAACGCCCCGGACGGTGCGGATGTTCTGGCCGTATTCCTTCAGGGAGCGGCGCAGCATTTTTACGTGGGTGTCCAGCGTCCGCTCTCCGCCGCTGTAGTCCACTCCCCAGATGCGGGTCAGGATGGTGTCCCGGCGGAGGACCACGTTGCTGTTTTCCAAAAACAGCAGGAGCAGCTGGTACTCCTTGCTGGTCAGCCGCTGTTCCTCGCCGGCGATGGTGACGGTGTGGGTGCTCTGGCGAACCAGCAGGTCGCCGCATTGGTAGTCCCGGGAGGAGTGGAGGCGCTTTTCCTGCACCAGCCGCTTGGCCCGCTGGGCCAGCACCGCCCGGTGAAAGGGCTTGGCCACGTAGTCGTCCGCCCCCTCCTGAAAGCAGCGGATCTCGCTGACTGCGTCGTCCAGGGCGGTCAGCATCAGCACCTTTACCGAAAAATGTTCTTTGATATAATGCAAAATGTCCCAGCCGTCCAGCTCAGGCATCATCACGTCTAAAATCAGCAGGTCGATGGCGTCATCGGCTTCCAGCCGTTCCAGGACCTCCCGGCCATTGTACACGCCGGAGACCTGATACCCTTCCATGGTGAAAATATCCTGGAGAAGCTCATTGACTCGAACATCGTCGTCCGCAATCAGCACAGTTCCTTCCATCTTGTGCTCCTTTCTGTCTCTGCATGGCGTCTCGACGGGATTTGCCGATACTATACCAGCGCAATGTGAAATCTGTGTGTATTCTGCTGAAAAAGCTGTTAGCTGTTAGCCATTCGCTGTTAGTCAGGTACTGCCAATCTGAAACGAACAACGCGAAACATCGGTTGGTTGTTAGCGATTCGATTGGCAGAACAGTCCCAAACCGCAAAGCAAATGGTGAAGCGCCGCCAGGCAAATGGCTAAGAGCGAATCCGGGTGAAAACCGAAAAAAACCGCCCCCGATTTGGGGGCGGTCCGGGTTTCAGGGTTGCAGGTCCCGGAAGTGGAACTGTTTTTTGCCGCTGGCGTAGTCGCCTACGATCTGCCCGCTGCCGTAGAGCTTGTACTTGTAGGTGACAAGGCCGTCCAGCCCCACCGGCCCTCTGGCGTGGATCTTGCTGGTGCTGATGCCCACCTCGGCGCCAAAGCCGTAGCGATAGCCGTCGGCGAATCGTGTGGAGCAGTTGACGTACACCCCGGCGGAGTCCACCAGGTTCAGGAACTTCTCGGCGTTCTCCCGGTTTTCTGTGACAATGGCATCGGTGTGGTGGGAGCCAAACCGGTTGATGTGGGCGATGGCCTCGTCCACGTCCCCGACGATTTTGACGGAGAGGGTCAGGCTCAGGTATTCGGTGTTGTACTCGTCCTCTCCCATCTCCTCCGCGTCGATCAGGGTGAGCACCTCTTTGTCCCCCCGCAGCGTGATACCCGCCGCCTTCAGTGCCTCCGCGATGTCCGGCAGGTGGGCCCGGGCCACGTCCCGCTGGATGAGCAGGGTCTCCGTGGCGTTGCAGGCCGCGGTGTACTGGGTCTTTGCGTCGATGAGTATGGGCAGGGCCTTATCCAAATCGGCGTCCCTGTCGATGTAGGTGTGGCACACGCCGTCGGCGTGGCCCATCACGGGAATTTTCGTGTTGTTCATGATGTACTGGACGAATTTGTTCGACCCTCTGGGGATGAGCAGGTCCACAGAATCGCTGCAAGAAAGCAGCTCATCGATTTCGCTGTGGCCTTCCGCCTGTTGCAGGCACCCCTCCGGGGCGCCGGCCGCCAGCGCGGCCCGGTAAATGGTTTGGAACAGCACACGGTTGGTGCTGGCCGTCTCTTTGCCGCCCTTGAGAATGGCGCAGTTGCCGCTCTTGATGCAGAGAGTGGAAATTTGCACCAGTGCGTCGGGCCGGGCCTCAAAGATGATGCCAATGACCCCGATAGGACAGGAGATTTTTTTCAGCACAAGCCCCTCGTCCAGCTCCCGTTCCAGCAGCACCCGGCCCACCGGGTCCTGGATTTTGACCAGGTCGGCGATCCCTGCGAGAACATCGTTCAGCTTGCCCGCGTCAAATTTCAGCCGCTTTTTCACGGCGGCGCTGACATGGTTTTGCTCCGCCCGGGCCATATCCTCCGCGTTCGCGGCGAAAATCGCCTCCTGATTCTCAGCCAGCGCCCTGGCGATTTGGCTGAGAATGGCGTTTCTGGTGTCACAGGAAAGGGCGGCCATCTGGTAGCTGTCCCGCTTCATCCGTCTGGTGATCGCCTGCATGGAGGTTTCTTCCACATTGCTCATCGTATCAAACTCCTTTTCCCGGGGTGTCCGTTGCGTCCTCATTATACACCAGTTCGCCCCCGATGAAAAGAGAACACGGGGATTTTTTCGAGGGGACGGCGATTATTGGCCGATGCGGGCCTGGTAGTTCCGCTCTTCGGCGGTGGCAATGAGCTCGTCGACCACCTCTGCGGCGGCGTCCAGGTTGTCACGCCTGATGCTCTGCTCCAATGCCGTGAGCAGGGCCATCACCGTCTGCTCGTACTCTTTCGCCCTGGCGTTGGATTTGGTCTGGCTGCCGTGAAGCACGTCATAAGCCCGTTCCATGCGTTTGTTCAGCTTTTTGTCGCGCACTCGCCCCATGAGGGCCAGCATTTTTGCGGAGGACTCTTCCACATAGAGCCGTTCCGCTTCCCGCTGCTCTTTTTTTCTGCGCATTGCCCATCACCTCATATTCTGGCGAGGATTTCCTGCTTTTTCTGGTCGTATTCCGCCTGCTCGATCAGGCCCGCGTCGAGCAGCTTTTTCAGCTGGCTCAAACGCCCGATGGGGTCCGGATCCTCGGCCTTTGGCGGCTGCGGCTGCGGAGGTGGCGGTGTTGTTCCGCCTGGAATCGGCCCGGAGAAGATATCGTTGGCCATTTTTCCGATGGCCCGTCCGGTTGCTATTTCCACGCCCAGCCCCGTGATAGGGCTATTATAGCCGGTGCCAGGATTGCGGATCACTTCGTCCATGAGCTTGTACTGTTGGAACCTGTCCCAATGCTCGCCAAGCTCGTCTATGGCCGCTCTGTCGCCCTGCGCCTGCTTGCGCTTGCGGATCGCGTCCACCTGGGTCTGGTCAATGCTTTCGTATTTGGTGATGTCGACATCCATGGAAAACAGGGAAAAGCTGACGCATTTCAGGCCGTAATCGGAGACGATTTCATCAATGTACGGCTCGATCTGCGCTGACAGCTTGTCCATATAGGCATCGATGCCGATGAGCTCCTGCTGCAAATTGTTCAGATATCCCGAAATGGCAGATTTGATTTTACCCTGGAACTCGCCAAAGAAATACTCGTCCAATCCGTTCTGAGATTCAAACGACACGTTGCTGCCGATGAGCTTCTCCAGGAAAATGGAAGGGTTCACAATCCGAACCTTGTATACGGCGCGCACTCTCACATCGGTGCGGATGCCCCAGACCTTGTCGCGCACCTGGATGGGGGTCTGCGTCCCCCAGCGGAGCTCATGGCTGTCCGCTCTGCGCACAAAATAGACCACGCAGTTAAAGGTGCTGATGCCGCCGGTGAAGGCGTTGCGCAGTCGGCTGATGAAAGGATAATTCCGGGTGGAGAGCTGATACGTGTCGTTGTCAAAGACCGCTTCGATTTTGCCGCCCTTGATGAAAAGAGCCTGTTCGCCGGGCATGACGATCAAAGTCGAGTTTGTATTGAAGTCCTCCTCCGGCTGGCGCCAAATCAGGGCGTCTGCGGGGCCGGTGTTTTTGATGACATCCGCCCAGTGCTTTCTGCCTCCCGCATAGTTGACCTCGTTGGGGTTTTTTGCGAAGAATCCCATTTTTCTGCCTCCTTTTTGTTTTTTTAAGCAAACCATCCCGCCGTGTACCGGCGACACATTTATGGATAATCGATGCCCCCGGGAGGGCCGCAGCGCAGCAGGCGGCGGACGGCCTTTATGCTGCCGATGAGCAATCCATATTTTTGCAGCGCCAAAATCGCATATTGGGAGCAGCTCACGCATAGGCTCCTCTTGAAAAAGGCGGCCCCTGTTGCCATCAAACAGAGACCGCCTCCTGTCGGCTGCGTATGCAAACAGACTTGTGCAACGCGAATTACATTTTCTTTTCTCGCAGCTTCTGCTTCATCGCCTGGATGATGTCATCCGAGTAGCCGTCCATGGAGATGAGGAGCTGGTTGCCGGGCACAACGATTCGGAACTTGTGGGTCTCCACTTCAAAACGTTTGTCGCCGACGCCGCGTGCCGTTTCCGTTTCAAATGAAGTGGAGAAGGAGACAATATCCCCATAGAAGAGTTCGTCAGTATTTTCTGACATTTTGCCATCGTCCATGTGGAAGGTGTATCGGTAAATATGAACCCGTGTGGAGCCGAAGAACAGCCAGGACACCTGATAGGCGGAACTCACCCAGTTGCCGCTGGGCAGCTTCTTGGCGTAGGCATTTTTATAGGCAAAGCCCTCAAACGTTGTAGGCGAAAGCCCTTTGGCTTTTTCCTCGTCCAGGTGGAGGCTGTCCAAAGCCTTCTGCCGCAGATTCAGGGAATCCCGCTTGGCGCGCAGCATAGCCAGGTACTCCTCATCGCTGAGGATTTTGGCCTTGCGGCCCTCTTTGCAGAAATACTCGATGACCTTCCGCTGCTCGGGTGTCTTGTCCTTACAAAGTGCCTTCACGGCTTTTGCATTGGGTGAATTGCGCACCTTAAAGTGGTGAATAAGTACGACGACGATCACGATGACGATCACGATGGGATGGAACAGTATCATTTGCGTTCTCTCTCTTCTATGGGTTGATTCGAACAGCACTGTGGCGGCATATTATGACCACGGTTTAGAGACAGGCGGGCTTGTCAACACCGAGAATCTTGTAGAGCTGCTCCACATCGTACCTGGACAAGCCAGCGTTCATTGCCATCCGGAGCGCTTCCATGTAATTAGGGGAGGTTCGGAAATTATGCCTTGCGAAATAATCGTACTTGATGTACGCCATGTAATAATAGTAGATACCTTTCGGCTCGATACTGATTGCGGCGTTGAGATATTGCAAAACTTTGTCAATGGTCGGCTTGTGGCTGCAAAACGCCTTTTCTCCGTTCAGCAGACAAACGGCAGCGTAGAAATACAGCTCGGAGTCGTTGAAATCATCCTCAATTGCCTTTTCAAACGCGGCCAGCGCCTTGCTGTACAGCTTCAGCTTCAGATAGCAAAAGGCAATGGCTTTGTTCAGCGCCGGGTTATCCGGGTCCCTGCGCAGGGCGTTTCCGTACGCGCTTGCATATTTGTCAGCACAATTAGAATGAATCCCGGAGTAAACGCTGTTGAACGTGGAGATGACAACAGGTCTGTGGCACCAGTCACACACCTCTTGACCAATGGACAGCGGGTTGCCGCAGCCGGGGCACGTAAGAATCTCAACAACACTGCTCATACCGATTCTCCTTATCTTATGCGAAGGGACAGCTGCGCCTCCCGACGGGGAAAATCCGCTTCCCACTGTCCCCAGGCGCCAACCAGGCGGGGTTTGCTGAAAGAAGTTCTGGGTTGACTGGCGATTTGCAACATTTTGGGGGAAAAGCGAAATTACGGATAACAATTGACGCCAGAAACAGCCTCTTTCTGACAATTGTACCGTATCATTGTTTGCTTGTCAAGGCATATTTTGTCGCTGTAGCGCAACAGCGCGTGAAACGACACAAAAGGAAGGGGAAAGACATCGCAAAACGACAGCCGCCCAAACGAAAAAACCGCCGCTTTGCAGCGGCGGAAAGAGCGTCTTTTACGGGAAACCCCCGGCGGGCAAGCCCGCCGGGGGAAAGGTTATCGCTTTACTGCCACAGGGCGCTGTCTCTTACTTGTACAGCTCCTGGAGACGGACCAGGTGCTCGTAACGGGCCATAGCGGTCTCCTCAGACTTCTTAAACAGCTTCTCGGCGCGATCCGGGAAGGAGCGGGTCAGAGCGGAGAACCGGGCCTCGCCCATCATGAAGTCCTTGTAGCCGGGCTTGGGCTCCTTGGAGTCCAGGATGAAGGGATTCTTGCCCTCGGCCTTCAGCATGGGGTTGAAGCGAAACAGGTTCCAGTAACCGCAGGTGACGGCCTTCTTCATCTCGTTCTGGCAGTTGGTCATGCCGCCCTTGATGGAGTGCAGCTCGCAGGGGCTGTAGCCG
>JAJQAS010000069.1:0-4084 GCA_021203685.1 Clostridiales bacterium
ACGCCGCCTCCATTATGCCCTACTACTCCAAGCCCGCCGCCGCCAAGAGCGCCCCCCAGACCGACATGAACGGCGACAGCGTAGAGCTGAACCCCTACGGCTTTGCCTATAACAAAGTGTTCATCGACAAGATCCTCCGGGGACAGATGGGCTTCGACGGCTACATCAACTCCGACACCGGCATCGTCCACAACATGAGCTGGGGCGTGGAGGCCCTGGACCTGCCCGAGCGGGTGGGCTACGCCGTCACCCAGTCCGGTGTGGACGTCATCAGCGGTCTGTTCGACAACGAAGTGGGCCGGGAGGCCTATGACCGGGCCACCAACGGCTATTACGACACCCATCCCGTGCCGGAAGGCTTCCAGAAGGAAGATTTGGTGCTGACCGACGAGAGCCTGGACCGGGCCGTCTCCCGGACTCTGACTGAGATGTTCCAGCAGGGCATGTTCGAGGACCCCTACGCCGACCCCGCCCAGGCGGTGGAAGTCGTTTCCAACCAGGCCGACTGGGACGAGGCCGCGCTGACCCACCGGAAGAGCGTGGTTCTGCTGAAAAACCAGGACGTGCTGCCCCTGACCGCCGACAAGCTGGCCGGGAAGAAGCTCTATGTGGAAGCCTTCGCCAAGGGCGACGCCAGCGCCGCCACCGCCGCCCTCAAGGAGATGGTGGCGGGTGACTGCGCCCTCACCGACGACCCCGCCCAGGCGGATTACGCCATTCTGATGGTCAGTCCATCTTCCGGCAACTATTTCAGCGCCACCCCCGGCTACCTGGAGATCGACATCTGCGAGGACAAGACGGTGCCCGACGTGGACGAGAAGGGCTGCCCCCTGGACACCACCCACCAGGAGACCACCCTCTCCGGCGCGAAGCGCATCCCCGAAATCGCCGCTGCGGTCCACGCGGGCGGCGGCAAGGTCATCGCCAACATCAACTTCCCGCTGGCCTGGATGGTGGGCAACGTGGAGCGGTGCGCCGACGCGCTGACCGCCGGGTTCGACACCTATCCCTCCGCCACCCTGGACGTGATGTTCGGCCGCTTCGCCCCGGTGGGCAAGTTGCCTATCACCCTGCCCAAGAACGACGCGGTGCTGGCCGTGAACAAGGACGGCGTCTGCGTCAGCCCCAACGACGTCCCCGGCTACGACAAGGACCAGTACATGCCCGATGCGCTGAAGGACGAGAACGGCAAGGCTTACGCCTACCGGGACGCCGTGGGCAACTACTACGAGCTGAACTTCGGTTTGAGCTATTGAGTCAATTACATTCCAGATTCTCTCACCTTTGAGAGAAACACAGAACAAGTGATGAGCAAGATCCCCCCTTGCCTCCCCTGAAAGGGGAGGGGGACCATGCGTTAGCATGGTGGAGGGGTTTCTCGCCGGAATTGTTGATAAGGCTGAATCAATGGAATAGCCAGTTAATCAAATAAACCATAAACCAGGCGGGCCGCCATCAGCGATCCGCCTGGTTTGCTTTTCACTCAGCGGCGATCTGCGTGCCGCTGTTGTCGATGGTGTAGTCTCCGTCCACCAGCAGGTCGGCGATTTTCACAAAGGTGTACCCCTGATACTGCAGGGTGGAGAAGATGTTGGGCAGGGCCTCCGGCGTGTGGTCGGCGGCGTTGTGGAACAGGATGATGCTGCCGCTTTGCACCTGACTGACCACGTTTTCCTCGATTTCCGCCGCGGAAATGCCCTTCCAGTCCAGGCTGTCCACGCCCCACTGGATGGGTTCCATGTCCAGAGAGCGGACGGTGGTGATGACGCTGTCGTTGTAGTCCCCGTAGGGGCAGCGGAACAGGGTGGGCCTCACGCCGGTGATGGCCTCGATTTTGTCGTTGCAGGTCTCGATCTCCGTTATCATTTCCTCTGTGGAACACTGGGTCATGTAGGGGTGGGTGTCGGAGTGGTTCATCACGTCATGGCCCGCGTCGGAGAGGGCCTTCACCGACTCCGGGTAGTTGTCCACCCACTCGCCCACCACGAAGAACGTGGCGGGGACCTCGTAGGCGTCCAAAATTTCGATAAGCGTTTCGGTATCCTCGTTGCCCCAGGCGGCGTCGAAGCTCACCGCCACCAGTTTTTCCTCCTCCTCCGTCTCCACCGCGTAGATGGGCAGCTCCCGCTGGGTCGCCGCCGCTCCCACGGCGTCGGGGTGGCCCACCAGCCAGAAAATGGCCGCCGCTGCGCACAGGCAGCCCGCCGCCGTCCCCCACTGGCGGCGAAAAACAAAAATTCGCATACTTCCCCTCCTTGTCCCTGCATTGTGTGCCCCGCCGGGGCGGGATATGACAGCCGCTGCCGCTCTCCCGGGCCGGGAGCGGACGGGGAGATACTGTCTGGTGCTTTGTAAAGGTTTTCCTTCCTGATATTTTGGCTTTTGTCGGTTTTTCCCTATTGCAGTTTGCGTCAAACCGTGTTATGATACGGTAAAGCATATAGGGTGTCTTTTGCGCTTTTGGCAGGGAAACCGCAAAAAAACGGGTTTCTCGCCCACTGTTCGCAACAGGTGTCTCATTTATAACCATTTATTTTCGAAGCATACGTCCCAAAAACATATTCCTACATCGAGCAAAGGCGGTCGGATAAAATATGAACAACGCGGTGAAAAGCAGCCAGAGGACCGATGTCGTCCAAATCGATTTACTGGCCCTCATCAGGGCCTGCTGGAAGCAAATATGGCTCATCATCCTGGCGGCGCTGCTTTGCGGCTCCGGAGCCTATTTGGCGACCCGGTATCTGGTCACACCCACCTACCGTACTTACTTCAGCGCATACATGAACAACTCCATCGAGACCGGGGCGTCCACGACCATCACCAGCAGCGACCTGACGGCCTCCCAGTCCCTGGCGGATACCGCCGCCGGGATCATCGAGAGCACCACGGTGCTGGAGCAGGCGGCGGAGATCGCCGGCCTTGGCGAGGAGGACAGCGCCTCCGTCTCCACCAGCGTGGACTCTGAAAGCGGCATCATCACGGTCTATGTGGTCGCCACCAACCCGCAGATGGCCGCCAGCTACGCCTCCGCCATTGCTGAGGTCTCCGCCGAGGAGACGGCCCGCATCGTGGAGGGCAGCTCCATGCAGATCATCGACGCCCCCAAGGTCCCCACCACCATCTACTCCCCCAGCTACACCAAAAACACCCTGATGGGTCTGCTGGCAGGAGCCTTCCTGGTCTGCGCCGTTGTGGTGCTGCTGGAGCTGCTCAACGACCGCATCCAGGACCAGTCCGAGCTGGAGGAGCGTTACGGCATCTCCGTTCTGGGCGCGATCCCCGATTGGTCCAGCATGGGTAAAGGCGCGGAGTACAGCTATTATTACAGCCAGGAGCAGAAGAAAGCGGAGGTCTAACGAAAAATGGCGATTTTTAGCTCAAAGAAAAAACAGACAGAGCAAGCGACCTTCCTTCTGGACCAGAACGCTCCCTTCCTGATGCGGGAGGCGTATAAGGCGCTGCGCACCAACGTACAGTTCTCCCTGCCGGGGAACGAGTGCAAGTGCATCGCGGTCACCAGCGCGGAGCGGGCCGACGGCAAAAGCACCACCGCCATCAACCTGGCGCTGGCCTTTGGTCAGCTGGAAAAGCGGGTGCTGCTCATCGACGGCGACCTGCGGATGCCCACAGTGGCCAAGAAGATCGAAACCAAAAAGGAACCCGGGCTCAGCGACCTGCTGGTGGGCGAGGCCACGGCGGAACAGGCGGTACAGGTCAACAAAAAGTTTGGCGTTTCCATCCTCCCTGCCGGAAAGCTGCCCCCTGACCCCACCTGGCTGCTGGAATCTGACCAGATGAAGGAGCTGCTGGAGACCTTCCGCAAAGAATACGACTATATCTTCATCGATCTGCCCCCGGTGCTGACGGTGACGGACGCCATGATCCTCTCCCACATGGTAGACGGCTTCCTGCTGGTGGTGCAGAACAACCACACCGAACACCGGGTCGTCGGGGCCATGCTGGACCAGCTCCGCCTGTCCAACGCAAAGGTGCTGGGCTTCGTCTACACCCATGCGGATGTGGCCGGAGGCAAGCGGTATTCCAGCCACTACAAATACAAATGCGGCGATGGTTACGGTTACAA
>JAJQAS010000069.1:4094-9523 GCA_021203685.1 Clostridiales bacterium
TCCCGGGGGGGGGGAAGAGTAATTAAATAAGCGTACGATCTACTCCGATTGGCCACAGAGGGCCGCCTCAAAAAGGGAAGTCTGAAAAACAATGGAAATCGGAAGCGTTAAATTCTGGCGTCATGTCATTGTCGGAACTGTCATTGGCGTCATCATCCTTTCCACCGTCCTGGCGCTGGTTTTTGGCATCCGCAGCGTGCTGTTGGGCCGCAGGCTGAACAAAATCATCGCGGAGAACGAAGCCCTCAGCGCGGAGGTGGTGGAGATGACCGGCGGGGACGGCGACGCAGCAGACGTGGAAGAGACGGAGAACGAAGGCGACACCGTGGAGACCACTGGCGGGGAGGCCGTAGCCACCCAGACCAGCACGGCCGCCGACGCGGCGGAGACGCTGGAGTACCAGTCCCTGTTCCCCAACCTGATGACAGAGCCGGTGGAAAAAACCGACGACAACAGCGAGAAAGTCATCTACCTGACCTTTGACGACGGGCCTTCGGAGACGGTCACCCAGGAAATTCTGGACGTGCTGGCGGAATACAACGCCCACGCCACCTTCTTCGTCACCGCCCAGTACGGCACCAAGGAGCACCGGAGCGAGATGTACCAGGCCATCCTGGACGGCGGCAACGCCATCGGGCTGCACAGCTACAGCCACAGCTACAAGAAAATCTACTCCTCTGTGGAGTCGTACCTGGAGGATTTGAACAAGATCTGGCAGGAAGTTTACGACGCCACCGGGTATGAGGCCTCGCTGATCCGGTTCCCCGGCGGCAGCGTCAACAGCTACAACGGGGAGTTTTATTCCGAGCTGATCGCAGAGGTGACCCGGCGGGGCTTTACCTACCATGACTGGGTGGTCAGCTCCGGCGACGCGGAGAGCGACAGCGTCCCCGCCAGCACCATCAGCAGCGCGGTCATCGAAGCCTGCGAGAACCGGACCAAGTCCATCGTCCTGCTCCACGACACCGACGCAAAAAAGACGACCCTGGAGGCCCTCTCCACCATTTTGGAGGAGCTGACCGCACAGGGCTATGAGTTTCGGGCGCTGGACGCCTCTGTGCGGCCTTACCACTTTGGCTACCCGGACTGAGCCTGTCCCCAACGAAGCTGCCTGCGCCGCTTCGTGCCAATACATTATTATTCCCCAGAAATGCGAGGTAGTTTCATTATGGCGAGAAAAAGGCAAAGTAATTTCAGCATCGCGCTGGACGAGCTGATCAACGGCAAAGACAGCTCTGCGGAGGCCCCCAAGGCCGAGACCCCTGCGGCGACCAAGGCGGCCCCTGTTGCCGCACCCAAAGCGGAACCGGTCGCCGCCCCCAAGCCGGAGCCAAAACCCGCTCCCAAGCCGGAACCGAAGCCGGAGCCGAAGCCCACCCCCAAGCCGGTGGTGAAGGCAGAACCCAAGAAAACGACCGAAGAGGAGATCGCAGCTATGGAAACCCTGATCAACGCCGATACCATCATCAACGGCTCTATCGTCAGCAAGAACGCTCTGCGCGTGCTGGGCACCGTGGAGGGAGATGTGTCCACCACCAGCACCATGGATGTCTCCGGCGACATCACCGGCAAGATCGTGGCCAAGGAGCTGAACCTGGCCAGCGGCACCGTGGAAGGCAACGTGAACTGCGTGGAGCACATGACGATGGACAGCAGCTCCATGATTTTGGGCGACATCGAGGCCAAAGAGCTGGTGCTGGACGGCAAGGTCAAGGGCAACGTCAACGTTGGCGGCGCGGTCATCATCAAGTCCAACTCCGTGGTTCTGGGCGACATCAACGCCGCCACCATCCAGATGGAGCAGGGCTCCACCGTCTGCGGCAAGCTCAGCATCACTTCCAGTGAGAAAAAGCTCGACGACAGCCTTTTCACCCGAAAGAAGAAGAAAAACGCCTGACCCAATTTCCCCAAAGGCGGAGAATTTGAGAGGACTGAGGTGCGCTGATGAACCGTTTTGCGAAAATAGGAGCCTGCCTGCTGGCATTTGTTCTGTTTGCCTATCTTCTGCTGGTGGATTACCCCCGTTTTAAGGAATCGCTGACGACGGGGAGCCGCAGCGCTGCCAGTGAGCAGCTGGAGGCAGCGGACAGCTCCGCACCAGAGGCCGAGACAGAGGACCCGGGCGTGGATACGTCGGCGGATACCTCTGCGGAGGTGTCTGACCCCGAGGCCAGCGAGACTGCGGCCCTGCAAGCCCAGGCCGAGGCACTGGAGCAGGAGCTGGAAGACCTGCGGGAGCAGTGCGGAGCGGTCCCTGTGGCGTTGTTCTTTGACCAGAGCACCGATGTGATCTATCAGGAGCTGTACCCGGCCATGACAACGGCGGGTTATACCGGCACCATCGTGTTCCAGGACGGCGCGCTGACGGGCAATTACCAGATCATCGAGACGTCGGAGTTCAAGACCATGAACGAGGCCGGTTGGGAATACGCCATCGGCGGCGACAGCACTGACATCGACCTGACCGGGACGGTCACGGCCCAGGCCTGGCAGACCTCGCTGGAGACTTACATCAAAAATCTCCGGGCGCGCACCGGCATCACCCCCACCCTGTACGTGTTCCGGGACGGCGAGTACCAGGAAGACTGCGACGCGGCGCTGGAGGACCTGGGCTACACCGCCCTTGCCTACAGCGCGGCGGACGCGGCGGAGGACACCGCAGTCAGCGCGCTGACCCGGCTGACCTGGTTCCGTGTCTCCGCCGAGACAGACGCGGAAACGCTGCTGGAGGAGCTTCAGAGCTGTTCCTGCGCGGTACTGCTGGCGGAGGTGGACGAGGCGGACTCCACCGGGGAGGACCTGTTCACGTCAGAGGACTATATCGCCCTGCTGGGCGAGCTTGTGGCCGACGACGGCGTCACCATCACCACGGGAACGGAGATTCTGGAAACCGCTGCCGACGGCAGCGAGCGGCAGCAGCTGCTGGAACAGATCCAGGAGAAGGAAGCGGAGCTGGCGCAGGTGCAGGCCCAGCTGGAATAAGAGACAGCGCCGGGTCTCTCGCTTTTAGGCGGGAAATCTAAGCGCTCCGATAATTTTTCTTGCAATCAATTGTGCGCAAAGGTACAATGACAGAGGTCATTGTACCTTTGCGCGGTTTTGCCGCCGAAATGGAGGAGCCGATATGGAACTGAGAAAAAACGACGTCCACACCCTGCCCATCACGGGATACGCCAGCAACGGGGACGGCGTGGGGCATCTGGACGGGATGGCGGTCTTTGTGAAGGGCGCGCTGGAGGGGGAAACGGTCACGGTGGCCCTGACCAAGGTGGGCCGCTCTGCGGCCTGGGCCAGGCTCCTCCGGGTGGAGACCCCCTCCCCTGCCCGCATCACACCGGACTGCCCCTATGATAAGCTCTGCGGCGGCTGCCGCACCCGCCACATGACCTACGAGGAGGAGCTGCGCTTCAAACGCCAGCGGGTGGAGGACGCCCTCCGGCACATCGGCGGGCTGGACGTGGCGGTCTCCGCCATCCACGGAGCCAAAAACCCGGAGCGGTACCGGAACAAGGCGGTGTTTCCGGTGAGCCAGGACAAAAAGAACGGCGTCCGAGTGGGGTTTTACCGGGAGCGGAGCCACGACGTGGTGGACGTGAGCAGCTGTCTGCTGCAATCCGCCCAGGCGGACAAGGCGGGGCGCATCGTCCGCAAATGGATGAACAAATTTCACGTTCCCGCCTATGACGAGGGGGACGGCACCGGCCTGGTCCGCCACGTCTTCGTCCGCACCAACCGGCGGGGAGAATCGCTCATCTGCGTGGTGGTCAACGGGAAGGCGCTGCCCTTCGAGGAGGAGCTGGTGCAGGCCCTGCGGGCCGGGTGCCCCAAGGCAGTTGGCGTTGTGCTGAACACCAACACCCGCCAGACCAACGTGATTTTGGGACCCCAATACCGCACCCTCTGGGGGCAGGATTTTCTGGAAGACCGCCTCTGCGGCCTGACCTTCCGGCTGAGCATCCCCTCCTTTTTCCAGGTGAACCGGGACCAGGCGGAGGTGCTGTACAACCTGGCGCTGGACTGCGCGGAACTGACCGGAAAGGAAACCGTGGTGGATTTGTATTGTGGGACAGGCACCATCTCGCTGGTGATGGCCCGGAAGGCGGGACAGGTCATCGGCGCGGAGATCGTCCCCGCCGCCATTCGGAACGCAAAGGAGAACGCCGCCCGCAACGGATTCGATAACACCGAATTTCTCTGCGCCGACGCAGGCGAGGCCGCCCGGGAGCTGGCCCGGCGGGGCGTCCGGCCCGATGTGATCTGTGTTGACCCGCCGAGGAAGGGGCTGGACCCAGCGGTCATCGACGCCATTGCCGCGATGGAACCTCGGCGGGTGGTATATGTCTCCTGCGACCCGGGTACACTGGCGCGGGATTTGAAGGCGCTGGGGGTGCGGGGGTACTGCGTGCAGCGGGTCGAAGCGGTTGATATGTTTCCGAGTACGGGGCATGTGGAGACGGTTGTTCAACTGTCCCAACAAAAGCCGGACGATGTGATCCGGGTGGGACTTGACCTGGACGAGCTGGATATTACGGCGGCGGAAAGCAAGGCAACCTATCAGGAGATCAAAGCCTATGTGAAAGAGCAGACTGGACTTTCCGCGTCTTCGCTGTACATCGCACAGGTGAAGCAAAAATACGGCATCATCGAGCGTGAGAATTATAATCTGTCAAAATCTGAGGACGCAAGACAGCCACAGTGCCCACCAGAGAAGGAGAAGGCAATTGTGGAGGCGTTGCGGCACTTCAAAATGATAGAAGGGAGCGATTGATATGAATACATCCTGTGAGTTTAACATCGACACCGCCAGCGTGGAGCTGCGATTCGCTGATGGCACCGAGATCAGTATCTATACCCCAGGGGTGGACGATAAAATTTGCCCCACCGTCCCCATGCAGACAGAGATCGACTGGCTGATATACAACGAGCCGTTGACCTATGCCAGATTGGTATTCTCTGGAGAGTTAGCGCAGTATGCCAGGGATATGGCTGGGACACATGGAATAACAGACTGACACAAAAATTTATAAGCATTAGCTAACAGCTTGATGCGTAAGAGGAATGGGCTTCTACTTGTGGATGAAATCCCCGGTAGAAGCCCATTTTTTATCCTTCTTCGTCTTTTAGCGAGCGTCACTGTGAATTAAGCCAGAATTAATCTTGCGATAATCTCACCTTAACCCACCTGCTATATACTAAACCCATACCAGAGAACACGAACAAGGAGCGTTTTGTTGTACAGGAGGCAGACCTATGAACCTTAGATTATTAAAAACTCTTATGAAGGAGCAGCTTTTCCCCGCCTTGGCAGCATTTGCCGCCTCGCTGATTGCCCTTCTCGTTTCCTGTGTGGTGTTTGCAGGAAATACGGCAATAGAACACAGGATTCAGATTTGGATTTATGGCTGTGAGCCGCTGGACTTCTTTTTGCC
>JAJQAS010000049.1 GCA_021203685.1 Clostridiales bacterium
ATCTTCAAGCTGCCCACTCCCCTGCTGCTTAGCAAGGTGGTGGACAGCCTGGACGAGATTTATTCCCAAATGGCCCAGCTCCACGACAGCGACATCCGGGGCGACGTGTACGAATACCTCCTCAGCAAAATCAGCCAGTCCGGGCGCAACGGCCAGTTCCGCACCCCTCGCCACATCATCCGCATGATGGTGGAGATGATGGACCCCCGGCCCGACGACGTGATCTGTGACCCCGCCTGTGGCACCTCCGGCTTTCTGGTGGCGGCGGGGGACTACCTCAAGGAGACCCACAAGGAGGAAATCTTCTTCGACCGCAAGAACAAGGACCACTACATGAACGGGATGTTCCACGGCTACGACATGGACCGCACCATGCTGCGCATCGGCGCCATGAACATGATGACCCACGGCATTGAGAACCCCTCCATCGAGTACCGGGACAGCCTCTCCGACCAGAACGGGGACCGGAATCAATATTCCCTGATTTTGGCAAATCCCCCCCTTCAAGGGCAGTCTGGACGCGGACACCGTCTCCCCCGACCTGTTAAAGGTCTGCAAAACCAAAAAGACCGAGCTGCTGTTCCTGGCCCTGTTCCTGCGGATGCTCAAGGTGGGCGGGCGCTGCGCCTGCATCGTGCCGGACGGCGTACTGTTTGGCTCCTCCTCGGCACACAAGGCCATCCGCCGGGAGATCATTCAGGGCAACCGGCTGGAGGCCGTGGTCTCCATGCCCTCCGGGGTGTTCAAGCCCTACGCCGGGGTGTCCACCGCCGTGCTGGTGTTCACCAAAACGGGCCACGGCGGCACAGACAGGGTGTGGTTTTACGACATGAGGGCCGACGGGTTCAGCCTGGACGACAAGCGCACCCCCGTGGCGGAAAACGACATCCCCGACATCGTCCGGCGGTTCCGCCACCGGGAGCAGGAGACCGACCGCCCCCGCACCGCCCAGAGCTTCTTTGTGCCGGTGGAGGAAATCGTGGAAAACGGCTATGACCTCTCCATCAACAAGTACAAAAAGACCGAGTATGTGCCGGTGGAGTACCCGCCCACCGGGGAGATTCTGGACAAGCTGGAGGAATTGGAGAAAGAGGTGGCTGCGGGGTTGCAGGAGCTGAGGGGGATGTTATGAGGGCGAAATTCTCCGATGTTTTTGAAGATGTGACCCGTAAAGGCCGCAAATTACCCACAAGTCAATACAACGAAACCGGCAAATATCCAATCTTCGACCAGGGACAAAACGTAATCGCAGGATATACGGATGAAGAAGAAGGTTTATATGTAGATGTGCCAGCTTATATTTTTGGCGACCACACCAGAGTTATTAAGTATGTCGATACACCTTGTTTCTTGGGCGCAGACGGTGTAAAATTGTTAAAAGCAAAGGATAAAATGCTGAATCCACGTTTTTTGTACTATGCTTTGTTGAGCGTGAAGATTCCGAATACTGGATACAATCGGCACTTTAAGTGGTTAAAAGAATCAACCATTAACATTGCTGACGCAGATACACAGCAAAACATTGTAAAAATTCTGGATAAAATAGAACAGCTTACTTCTATCCATCAACAACAGCTTGCCACACTGGACGAATTGGTAAAAGCCCGGTTTGTTGAGATGTTTGGCGACCCAGTGAGTAACCCGTTGGCATGGCCAATAGAAAGTCTGGAGAATCATTTGGATATTATTGGAGGGTGCGCCTTCAAAAGTGATGGATTTATAGATAATGGGATACCTGTTTTAAGAATTGGAAACATAAATTCTGGAAAGTTTTTAGCTGTAAACATGGTATATTGGTCAGATGATTCTGCACTTGATAGATACAAAGTATATCCTGGTGATTTAGTGATTTCACTGACGGGAACGGTAGGTAAAAACGATTACGGCAACGTTTGTATTTTAGGCATTGACTTTCCTGTGTATTATCTTAATCAACGGAATGCAAAATTGTCGCTGAAAGACACTCTGCATAGAACTTACCTAGCTCAATTATTAAAGTTTGCTCCAATCAAGCAACGTCTAACAGGAATAAGCCGGGGAGTGCGACAAGCAAATATTGCCAATCGTGATATACTGCAACTATGCGTTCCTATACCACCGCTTGAGGAGCAGGAACAGTTTGCGACTTTTGTAACGCAGACCGACCAGACCAAATCCACCATCCAGGCCAGTCTGGAAGAATTGGAAACGCTGAAAAAATCACTGATGCAAGAATATTTTGGGTGAGGACGATGAGATATTTGTTCTGGAATACACATAAAAATGAAAATATCAATTCGATAATTGCTGAACTGGTATTGGAAAATAACATATCCTTTGTGATTCTTGCAGAATATTCAGCAAATGTCAACGAGTTGACGCAAATGCTGGATTTGAAGGGCGTAGCTATGCAGCAATATTACTGTGTTTGTGACCGTATCGTAATGTTAGGCTCAGCGGAAACGGTTGACCCCGGACTGGACACAGACCACGCTACTATTCGGGTAATCAACAATGATTACATATTGTGTGGTATACATTTGAACAGTAAACTATTTTCTGACCATGAGGCACATAGGGAAATACTTATAGAGCAAATTATACACGATATAAAAAGCACTGAACAAGAATTGGGAATGAGCAAAACTGTTGTTGTTGGAGATTTCAATATGAACCCCTTTGATTCTAGTTGTGTTGACGCACGATATTTTCATGGACTGCCTATCTATGAGGAAACAAGAAGAAAATCAAGAAAGATTGCAGGACAAGATTTTATGATGTTCTACAATCCAATGTGGAATCTATTGGGAGATTTTGAAAAACCATACGGAACCTATTATTATGCTGGAAACGATACGGTTAATACATTCTGGAATCTATATGACCAAGTTATTATCCGCCCATCGTTGCGACCACGTTTTGTTGACCAAAGCCTGCGCATTTTAACGGAAACAGAGGAAACCTCATTGCTGGGCAAAAACGGACATCCAAAACGAGGAATTAGTAATCACCTTCCAATCACATTTGAAATTAAGGAGAATAGTTATGAGTAAAAAACTTGATTTGACTGACAAATTGGACTTTTCTGAGATTGATTTGACTGCACCCAACAAAGTTGTTGAAGGGATTTTAGCGCAATTATCCGAGGAGACCAGAGGGATGGTTTCAGGGGAAATCGTTGAGTACCATGGCCCTGTGGTATCGTATATAAATCCTAGAGGGAGAGTTACTGGAACTGTGTTCTCGGAAAGCAAGGTAGATATACAGAAAAGTTTGGGTATATTGGGGGGAGAATACAGAAAATACGAGTGTGTTCTTTACTCAGCTGGATATGACAAATACAAATACAGGTTGTTTTTTATGAAGTATAGTGTTGCAGCTTACCCCGTGCAGTTGACTGTGGAAGAAAGTATTGCTCGAAGTATCCAAGATGGCAGTTCTAACTATATTTTTACCTGCAACAACCGAGAGGAAATGGAGGATCTGGTCATAAAAATTCTTAATTCAGGAAGAGTTGTAAATGTCATGCAGGAATTTATTAGAATTTATCAGGCAAATCAACTCCTTGAGTCCGAGGAAAATATAGTGGACGATACTGATATCGAGTGAAAGCACTTTGAAAACCTCACCGCGCACAAAACCGGAGGTGTCCCCATGACCAACTTTGATTTCCTGACCACAGAACCCCGGTTCGCCCCCTTCGCTCCGGCGGCGGTGGCGGCGGAGAAGATTTTGCACATCGACCCGGCGGCTTGCGCCCTGAACTGCCGCCGGGCCATGGAGTGCGCCGTCAAGTGGATGTACTCTGTGGACGGCGACCTGGTCATGCCCTATCAGGACAAGCTCTATCACCTGATGGGCGCCGAGGAGTTCCGGGACATCGTGGGGGCGGACATCTACAAGCGCATGGACTACATCCGCACCACCGGCAACACCGCCGCCCACACCGGCAAAGCCGTGACGGAGGCCATGGGCCAGCTCTGTCTGGAAAACCTTTATGTGTTCCTGGACTTCGTGGCCTGCTGCTACGCCACGGAGTACACCCCCGGTGAGTTTGACCCCACCCTCTGGCAAAAGCAGGGGGAGACCCCCAGGGACGCCGACGCGGAGCTGAACCTCCACAAGCTGATGGAGGAAAACGCCGCCCTGAAAGCCGAGCTGACCGCCCGCCGCGCCGCGCAGCAGCAGGACTACGTCCCCAAGCCCCTGGAGCTGAGCGAATACGACACCCGCAAGCTCTACATCGACGAGATGCTCCGCACCGCCGGTTGGACGGAGGGCAGGGACTGGGTCAACGAGGTACCCATTCCGGGGATGCCCAACAAGAGCGAGAAGGGCCGCGCCGACTATGTGCTGTATGACGACGCCCACCGGCCTCTGGCGGTCATCGAGGCCAAGAGCGTCTGCACGGATGTTTCCGAGGGCAGGAAGCAGGCCAACCTCTACGCCGACCAGCTGGAGAAAGCCTGTGGCCGCCGCCCGGTGGTTTTCCTGACCAACGGCTTCGAAACCCACATCATCGACCGGACGTATCCAGAGCGCAGGGTGACCACCATCTATTCCAAGCGGGACCTGGAGAAGCTGTTCAACCTGCGGGCCATGCGCACCAGCCTGAGAAACGTGCTGGTGGACCGGGACATTGCGGGCCGGTACTACCAGGAGGGGGCGGTCAAGGCGGTCTGCGACAGCCTGCGCCGCAACCGCCGGAAGGCGCTGCTGGTCATGGCCACCGGCTCCGGCAAGACCCGAACGGTCATCGCCCTGTGTGACGTGCTGCTGCAAAACGGCTGGGTGAAAAACATCCTGTTTCTGGCCGACCGGAACAGCCTTGTCACCCAGGCCAAGCGCAGCTTCGTCAATCTGCTGCCCGACCTCTCCGTCACCAACCTCTGCGAGGAAAAGGACAATTACAGCGCCCACTGTGTTTTTTCCACCTACCAGACCATGTACAACTGCATCGACGCGGTGGAGGACGAGAAGGGGAAGCTGTTCACCTGCGGGCATTTCGATTTGGTCATCTGCGATGAGGCCCACCGCTCCATTTACAACAAATACCGGGATATTTTCAACTATTTCGACGCGCCTCTGGTGGGCCTGACCGCCACGCCCAAGGACGAAATTGACAAAAATACCTATGAAATTTTCGAGCTGGAGAACGGCGTTCCCACCTACGGCTACGAGCTGGCCCAGGCCGTCCGGGACGGCTACCTGGTGGACTACGTCAGCGTGGAGACCAGCCTGAAATTCATCGAGCAGGGCATCGCCTACGACGAGCTTTCCGAGGAGGAGCGGGAGGTCTACGAGAACACCTTCCGGGACGAAAACGGCCAGCTGCCAGAGCGCATCAGCTCCTCCGCCCTGAACGAGTGGGTGTTCAACGAGGACACCATCAAAGAGGTGCTGCACGTCCTCATGACCAACGGTCTGCGCATCGACTACGGCGAAAAGCTGGGCAAGAGCATCATCTTCGCCAAGAACCACCGCCACGCCGAGGAGATTCTGCGCATCTTCAACCAAGAGTACCCCCACCTGCCCGGCTACGCCGGGGTCATCGACAACTACCTCAAATACGCCCAGCGCGCCATTGACGAGTTCAGCGACCCCAAAAAGCTGCCGCAGATCGCCATCTCCGTGGACATGCTGGACACCGGCATCGACATACCGGAGGTGCTGAACCTGGTGTTTTTCAAAAAGGTCATGAGCAAGGCCAAGTTCTGGCAGATGATCGGGCGGGGCACCCGCCTGTGTCCGGGGCTGCTGGACGGCGCGGACAAGAGCAAGTTTTACATCTTCGACTTTTGCGGCAATTTCGCCTTCTTCCGCATGGGCGTGGGAAAGCCCACCGCCAACCAAATCGCCTTGCAGGGGGCCATTTTCAGCCTGAAAGGGCAAATCGTGTATAAATTGCA
The DNA here is from genome assembly GCA_021203685.1 of Clostridiales bacterium. Lineage (GTDB taxonomy): Bacteria > Bacillota > Clostridia > Oscillospirales > Oscillospiraceae > Onthomonas. Next base: position 5,889 of record JAJQAS010000049.1, read on the forward strand.
GGAGCTGGAGTACCAGACGGAGTTTTTGACCGCGTTCCGCAGGGACCTTGTGGAGGACCTGGTGGGCAAGGTGCGGGAGCTGAATAAGGAGAACTTCGCCGTGCGGCAGCACCTGAAATATGTGGAGCGGTACGCCGACCCCGACAGCTACGCCGCCCTCACCTACGAGGATACGCTGCTCCTCCGGGAGGAGCTGGCCCCGCTGGTCACGCCGGACGAGGACGACCCCAAGGCTCTGCGGTTCGATGCGCTGCTCTACGGCATCGAGGTGGCGTATCTGGTGGGGAAGAAGTACACCCGCGCCCGGAGCGACCTCGTCAAAAAGGTCCGGGGCATCGCCGGGGTCGCCAACATCCCGGAAATCAAGGCCCAGTCGGAGTTAATTGACCAGATTTTGCACACAAATTACCTGGACAACGCGGGCATCAACGAATTTGAGCACATCCGGGAAAGTTTGCGGAATCTCATCAAGTACATCCCCAGCGTCACGATTCAATACACCACCAACTTCGAGGACGAGATTTTGTCCATGGACTGGAACGAGGCCGAGTTGGAGAACGACGACCTGAAAAATTACAAGGCCAAGGCGGAGTTCTACGTGCGGCAGCACCAGGACGAGGCGGTCATCGCCAAGCTCCGGGGCAACGTGCCCCTGAACCACGAGGATGTGGACGCCCTGGAGAAAATTCTCTGGAGCGAGGTGGGCAGCCGGGAGGACTACGAGGCGGCCATTGGCGCGAAGCCCCTGGGCGAGTTTGTCCGGGAAATCGTGGGGCTGGATATGAACACCGCCAAGGAAGCGTTCGCGGCCTACCTGGGCGAGGCCACACTGGACAGCCGACAGATTTACTTCGTGAACCAAATCGTGGAGTATATCGTACACAACGGCGTGATGAAGGACCTCTCCGTCTTGCAGGAGGCCCCCTTTACCGACCAGGGCAGCATCGTCGAGGTGTTCACCGATTTGACCGTCTGGGCGGGCATCCGCAAGGTCATCGCAGACATCAACGGCAACGCCGTGGCGTGATTGGAAATCATGCTCTGACGATGATTCGCCATTTATAACAAAAAGACGCAGAGGGCGTTTTTGGCAGCTTGCTCATGTTTTTGTTGAGCACTGTCGAAAACTCCCTCATGTTTTTGCGTTTATAACTTGAAAACTCCCTCATGTTTTTGTATAATGAAAGCGGAGGGAGGGGAAGCAGCTATGCTCTACCTGAAACGAAAAATCGACCGGTTCCTGGCGGACTGGAAAAACACGCCGAACCACAAGCCGCTCATCGTGAAAGGTCCCCGGCAGGTGGGAAAGACGGAGTCCATCCTGCGCTTTGCGAGGGCCGGTTACGGCAGTGTGATTTATATCAACTTTGTGGAGGAACCGAAATATAAGTTGATTTGTGAGGACGGCTACAAGACGGATGACATCATCAAGAACATCTCCCGCATCGACCCGGCTAAACGTTTTATCGCCGGAGACACCCTGATTTTCTTCGATGAGTTGCAGGACTTCCCGGATATAGCGACTTCGTTAAAATTTTTCTACCTGGACGGTCGTTTTGACGTGATTTGCAGCGGCTCTCTGCTGGGGATCTCCTACCAGCGCATTGAGAGCAACAGTGTGGGCTATAAGACTGACTATGAGCTGTTTTCGCTGGATTTCGAGGAGTTTCTCTGGGCGAAGGGCTACGGTGACGACACCATAGCAGAGATGTTAGGCCACATGACGGAGGTGAAGCCCTTCTCCACCCTGGAGATAGATGTTTACAGCGGACTGTTCCTGGACTATTGCATCCTGGGCGGAATGCCCGCCGTGGTCCGGCTATATATTGAAAGCGGCACCTTCGAGGGGACGCTGGCGTTGCAGCGCCAGCTCATCGAGGACTACAAGGAAGATGTCCGCAAGTACGCCGATGGTGTAGACCAGACACGGATTCTGAACATTTTCAACCGTATCCCCGTCCAGCTCGCTATGGACAACAAAAAATTTCAAATCTCCAAGGTGGCGCGAGGCGCACGGTTCAAGGATTACTGGGGCTGCATCGAGTGGCTGGAGAGTGCCGGTATCATCAATGTGTGCTACTGTCTGAATTTCCCGGAGTTGCCCATCAAGGGCAACTTCGACACGTCGAAGTACAAGCTCTACTTGCGGGACTCCGGTCTGCTGGTGGCCCTGCTGGACGACGAGGCTCAGGACGACCTCCGGGCCAACAAAAACCTCGGTGTGTACAAGGGCGCGCTCTACGAAAACATCGTGGGGGAGGCCCTGTCCAAGTGCGGCTATCCGCTGTGCTACTACAAGCGGGAAAACTCCACATTGGAGGAGGATTTCTTTGTTCGCACCAAAAAGAGCCTGCTGCCGGTAGAGGTGAAGGCCACCAGAGGGACGGCAAAGTCGCTCCGCAGCCTCATCAAAAGCGATCACTATCCGGACATTCAGTATGGCGTGAAGCTGACGGCGGGCAACATTGGGTTCAGCGACAATATTTTTACCTTCCCGTACTTCTGCACGTTTCTGCTGCGGCGGTATCTGACGGAGGTGGAGTATTAAAGGACTTGTTCGATGTTTCCAAGGGATTTATTATGATGTAAAATGAAACGAAGGAGAGGTTTGATATGGCCTACATGGACACACCAATTCAGAGTTCCCGACAAGATTTGCTGAATCGTGCCAATTTTGCAACGCATCTCGGCAAATCGCTTACGACCATAAAGTATGATGGTACATTTACCGTCGGGCTTTTTGGAACGTGGGGAAGCGGTAAAACATCGGTCGTAAATATGGCACTTGAAGAGGTGGAACACCTCAACGAGCAAAAAGGGGACAACGAAAAAGTTGTTGTTATTCGCTTTGAACCCTGGAATTTTACAGATTCTGCGCAACTGATCGATCAGTTTTTTGTGCGTATGATAAACGAGTTCAGTAGTAGTAAAGATAAGAAATTACAGGAAGTGAGTAAGGCACTTAAGAAATACTCTGACGCATTTGATATTTTAACTTTATTACCATATGGTGGGGAAGTAATAGCATCTTTTAGCAAAAATGCCGTAAAACGACTATCAAAGAAATTTGAAAAAATAGATGATAAAGACAGTCTCAAACAGAAAGACTATCTGATTAAGCGATTGAACGAGCAGGAGCACCGTATTCTTATTGTAATTGACGATATTGACCGTTTGAATAACGAGCAGATACGTGCAGTTTTCCAATTAGTGACTGCCGTTGCAAAGCTCCCTAATATTACGTATCTCCTTGTGTTTGATAAGGATATTGTCACGCAAGCATTGAAAGAAGTCCAGCAAGGTGATGGCGAGGAATATCTTGAGAAAGTAATTCAAATGCCAATCCAAATTCCTGAAATACAATATGCAGATTTGCAGAAAGTGTTTTTTGACAGATTGGATCAAATAATAAATGAATACAATGGCATATATATTGAAAACAATCGGTGGTCTAATATATATTTCCAATATATTAAGCCTTTCATTACGAACCTTTCAGAGGTATGGAGACTAGGCAAGGTTATGGAGGGTAAGATGGCTGCCATGGCATCGGAGGTCGATATTGTAGACCTTGGAACGATAACAAAGATTGATTTTCAT
>JAJQAS010000263.1 GCA_021203685.1 Clostridiales bacterium
GCGCAAAATCTGCTCGCCCAGCCATCCAAGGCCATTTAATCAGAGCTTCCTTAGAACCCAGCTTTCGTCTGGCAGCGCCTGACTAACAGCTAATAGCTAATAGCTAACAGCTCATTTTCTTCCCACCACCGCCGCGCAGAACGCCGCTGGAGCGTCTGGCTGGCCAGGGGGGAGAGATAGACGGTCTGCCCCTGCCCCTTTGGGGCGCAGATCACAAAGCTCTTGGGGAGTTCTTCGATGTCCACATAGGCCACATGGCCGTTTTTTTCCGCCCGGTTCAAGTATTGCCGGGTTCGGTAGCTTTGAGACGTGATTTCCAGGTCAAAAATGCCGATCACGTCCTTTTCGTCCACCAAAACGCCGTTTCCCAGGTGCAGATACACAGCTATCCCTCCAACAGCGCGCCGTTTTCGATGCGCAGCACCTGCCCCGCCTCCAGCGCGGAGAGCCGGTCGCTCTCGCAGCAGGTGATGAACACCTGTCCCCCCTGGATGCGGTTGAGCACAAACTCCTGCCGCCGCTGGTCCAGCTCGCTGAGCACGTCGTCCAGCAGCAGCACCGGGTACTCCCCGTCGTTGTCGTAAAAAATCGCCCGCTGGGCCAGCTCCAGGCTCAGGGCGGCGGTGCGGGTCTGGCCCTGACTGCCGTAGGTGCGGACGCTGCGCCCATTGATGTCCACCAGCAGATCGTCCTTGTGGGGGCCGGAGAGACAGCTTCGCGCCTCCAGCTCCGCCTGGCGGTGCCCGGCCATGTGGTCCTGGAGCTGGACAAAAATCGTCTGGGCCGGGGCCAGAGGGTCGGTGACGGTTTTCACCGTCTGGTAGGCCAGCTCCAGATTCTCCCGCCCGTTGGAAAAACTGGCGTGGATGGCGGGGGCGCACTGGTTCAGCTTTTGGACAAAATGCGCCCGGTAGTGGATGACCAGCGCTCCGGTCTGGCACATCCGCAGGTTGTAGTCCTCCAGCAGCTCCAGCAGAGAGGGTTTCTCCGGCCAGTCCCGGAGGATGCGCCGCTTCTGCTCCAACAGACGTTTGTACTCCGCCAGGGCCGCCCCGTACCGGGGCCGCAGCTGACAGATGGCCCCGTCCAGGAACTTTCGTCGCTCCGCCGCTCCGGCCCGGATGAGATCCAGGTCCTCCGGGCAGAAGAGGACGGTTTTCAGGATGCCGGTCAGCTCTCCTGTGTTTTTCAGCCGGACGCCGTTGCTCCACATCTGGCGGCGGACCCCCCGGCCCAGCCGGACCTCCAGCCGGAAATCCCGGTTCCGGGAGAAGATTTTCCCCTCCAGCCGGGCGCGCTGGGCCTCGAAGCGAATGAGTTCGCTGTCCGCCCTGGCCCGGTGGCTCCGGCAGGCGGAGAGGTAGGCGATGGCCTCCAGCAGGTTGGTCTTGCCCTGGGCGTTGTCCCCGGTGATGACGTTGATGCCGGGGCAAAAGGAGGCGTTCAGCGCGGCGTAGTTGCGGAAGTTTTCCAGACAGATGGCGTTGACGACCATCGCTACTCCACCGTGACCGTGGTATCCAGCAGGGAGGCGCTGTCGCCGGGACGCATTTTTTTGCCCCGCATGGTGCAGACCTCCCCGTTGACCGTTACCTGTCCGTCCTGAATGCGGATTTTGGCCTCGCCGCCGCTGGAGACCAGGTGGGCCAGCTTCAAAAGGGCGTCCAGGCGGATGAACTCCGTCTCAATTTTTACGTTTACCTGTTTCATAAGTCCCTCGGTTTCGTCAGGCCCTGGCCCGCAGGCGGACGGGCAGCACCATATACAGGAACTGGTTGCCCTGTCCCTCCTCCGGCACGATGACGCAGGGGGAAATGGGGGTGTTCAGCGTCAGCTGCACCACGTCCTCCGGGGCGGCCTTCAGGGCGTCCAGCATATAGCGGTTGTTGAAGCCAATTTCCAGCGCCCCGCCGTTGGACACCACGCCGCACTCGTCGTAGACGGTGCCCAGAGCGGTGGCGGTCTGGAGCTTCAGCAGGTTGTTTTCCAGAGTACAGCGCAGGGGGCTTTTCTGCTGCTCGGTGACGATGAGGGAGCAGCGCTCGATGGAGGCGATGAGCTGCCGCCGGTCTGCGGTGACGGAGATGGGGTTGTTGGTGGGGATGGAGTGCTTGTAGTCCAGGAAGGTGCCCTCCAGTCGCCGGGAGATCAGGGTGACGCTGCCGGTTTTGAACATAATATGTTGGGAACCCTGGACGATCTCCACCGGCTCATCGGTGTCGCCACAGATTTTGGCCACCTCGTTGAGGGAGATTGCCGGCACCACGAAAGAGCAGGCGGGGCCGCTGGTCACTTGCTCCCGCCGCAGGGCCAGCCGGTAGCCGTCCACCGATACGATGGTCAGCGTCCCGTCCTCCACCTCGAACAGTTCGCCGGTGTGGATGGGACGGCTCTCGTCGTGGCTGACGGCAAACAGGGTCTGGTTCAGCATGGACATCAGCGTCCGCTGGGGGAGGGAGATGCTGTTCTGGAACTCCACGCTGGGCAGGTCCGGGTACTCCTCCGGGCTGCTGCCCTGGATCTGGAACTGGCTGGTGCCGCACCGGATGGTGATAAGGCTGCGGTCGGTTGACACATTGACAACCTCGTCCGGCAGACGCCGGACGATCTCGCTGAACAGCCGGGCGGAGACGACAATGTCTCCCTCTTCCTGGATATCTGCGGGCACCAGGGCACGGATCCCGGTTTTTAAGTTGTAACCGGTGAGCCGGAGCTGGGTTCCGGCCTCAATGAGAATACCTTCCAGCGCCGGGATGGAGCTTTTTGCCGCTACAGTCCGGGACGTTGTGGTAATCATGGTTTGTAATATGGATTTTTCGCAGGTAAAGCGCATAAGAACCTCCTTTTGTCCAATTAGAAAGGAACCTAAAAATAGTAGTAGTAGTAGGTGCCGCCCTCCTGTGGAAAACGCAAATTTCCATTGAAATAGCAGCCAAAAACAAATCCACAGATTCGACAGAGTTATCCACAGCTTCCCACAACTGGAAACAACATGCTGCCTTTTTCCACAACAACGTTTTTCACAGGTGGAAAAAAGCTGTGGAAACTGTGCAAATGCCCCTCGGGTGGGATTATACAAACTGTATAGGCGCAAGGCGCGAAAACCCGCTACCGCAGCCCCCAAATGAACTGCTTTGGAAAATGAGGTTTGCGTTTGTCAGTAGGTGCGGTCGTTGATGTTGGCCTTGATGTCCTTGATGACATCGGCCAGGGCCTTGTCGGTTTTCAGGGCGTTTTCGATTTTGTCGATGGAGTGCATGACGGTGGTGTGGTGCATATCGTAAATTTTGCCGATCTCCGGCAGACTCAGGTTGGTCATGGAGCGGATGATGTACATACTCACCTGCCGGGCCAGAATGATGTTGGCCTTGCGGCTGGTGGAGAGGATGGTCTCCGGCGTGATGCCATAGAATTTGGCCGTCTCCTCCAAAATCACATCGGCGGAGGGGGTCAGCTCGCTGGAGGTACGGATCAGCTCCCGGATGGCCCGGCCTGCGGCCACGTCGTCTACCTTGTTGCCCAGCAGATCCCGGTAGGCCATCAGCCGGTGGAGAGAGCCTTCCAGCTGCCGCACGTTGGCGGTGATGTTGTGGGCGATGTATTCGATGATGTCCTGGGGCATGTTCAGTCCCAGCAGAATGGCTTTGTCCTTGATGATGGCGCAGCGGGTCTCGTAGTCTGGCGGTTGGATGTCTGCCATCAGGCCCCATTCGAACCGGGTGCGCAGCCGGTCTTCCAGCCGGACCATGTCGGATGGGGGCCGGTCGGAGGTCAGGACGATCTGTTTGCCCGCCTCGTAGAGGTTGTTGAAGGTGTTAAAAAATTCCTCCTGAGTGGAGTCCTTGCCGGCGATGAACTGGATATCGTCCACCAGCAGCAAATCTTTGTCCCGGTATTTCTGCCGGAAGGCGTCGGTGGAGTTCAGGCGGATGGCCTCGTTGAGCTCGTTGGTGAACTCGTCCCCCTTGACGTAGATGATCTGGAACTCCGGGTGCTGCTGCTGGATGGCGTGGAAAATGGCGTAAAGCAGGTGGGTCTTGCCCAGGCCGGATTCTCCGTAGAGGAACAGGGGGTTGTAGCTCTTGCCGGGCTGATTGGCCACGGCAATAGAGGCGTTGTAGGCGAACTTGTTGGAGGAACCTACCACAAACCGGTCGAAGGTGTAGTCCTCGCTGCCCATCAGGATGTTGGCGTTTTCCTCCGGGGCGCTGCGGCGCCGGCGGTATTGCTCCGCCTCCTCCGGGGTCAGGACGATCACGTCCATATCGGCGGCAAACAGCTCGTAGAGGGCCTTTTTCAGCGCGTCTGTGTAGCGGCTGCGAATGATATCGCCCTTGAAGGCGACGGGGTGGGTGATCACCAGCCGGTTGCGCTCCAGCTCCAGCGCCTCCACTTCGCTGAACCAGGTGGTGACGGCCGTGGCGGTCAGGTCATTTTCCAACAGGGGAAGGACGCTGGCCCATATCTCCGCGGCAGAATTCATGTCAAAACCTCTTTTCTCTTTGGCTGAACAAGGGGTGCGCAGGGCAAAAAAGCGCAAAACACCCCATCTTTTACTCTGCTTTTAGTATACCACAAAACAGCTGCTGTTACAAACAGAAATTTGCCCCCACAGGGGGCAGGATGCCCGTGAAAAGTGGACAAAGCCAACCGGGAGGGCAGAAAAGGCGACCGCGGCCCGGAGGGCGTATAAAGCCGCTCCGCGCCCCGACACAGCGGCGGAAAAGGGGGACATTTCAGTGTAAATGACAAAAATCCTGCGTCTGGAGGTTGACAGCAGCCGATTTGGTGGAGTATAATAACCAGTGCGTTATAGTGTCCCCAGGGGATGGTCTGCCCCAAAGGGCCGGGCCGGGAGCAGCCCGGCGGCCCGGGACCGCCCCAGCGGGAAACGGCGGCCAGGCCGCCTATGCTGATTTCACGATTCGGAGGTGTATCAAATGGCTACCAAACGTACCTACCAGCCCAAGAAGCGCCACGGACAGAAGGTCCACGGCTTCCGGGCCAGAATGGCCACCAAGAGCGGCCGCCAGGTGCTGGCCCGCCGCCGCGCCAAGGGCCGCAACCAGCTGAGCTATTGAGCGGTTCATTTTAATCAATGCAGAAGCGTGTGCGAGGGGTGGAAGCTATTGCAAGCTCCACCCCTGCGATGTATCTGCGGACAAGCCCGCCCCGGGCGGGCGGCGGAGAGGGGGCCAGGCCCAGGTCGCGGCCCCCTCTCCCCTGCCTGTCGCCGCCGTTTGTCCAGGAAGGCCGGAGAGCATGAAGAAAACGGTAACCATCAAGTCCAACCGGGATTTCCAGCGTCTGTACCGCCGCGGGCGTTCCGCCGCGGGCCCCACGCTGGTCCTCTATTGGCAGCGCAACCGCCGGGGCGAGAGCCGGGTGGGTATCACCACCGGCACCAAGCTGGGTCACGCTGTGGTCCGCAACCGGGTCCGCCGCCAGATCCGGGAAATTTACCGGCTGCACAGGGACGAGCTGATCCCCGGCCGGGATATCGTTGTGGTGGCCCGGGTCCGGGCCGTCAGCGCCGGGTACCGGGCCATGGAGCGGGATTTCCTCCGCCTGACCAAAAAGCTGGGACTGCTGAAGCCGGTCTCTCCGGCGGAACCGGAGGCGAAACCATGAAGCGGCTGCTGCTGGGGCTCATCGCGTTCTACCAGAAGTACGTCTCCCCCGGCCTGCCGCCCCGGTGCCGGTTCATCCCCACCTGCTCGGAGTACGCGAAAGAGGCGGTGGAGAAATACGGCGCCGCCAGAGGCTCCCTGCTGGCCGCCAAACGGTTTGCCAGGTGCCAGCCCCTGCACCGGCAGAAGAGCATCGAGTACGACCCGGTACCGTGATAATTAGCAATTAGCAGTTAGCAATGTGCAATGAAATCATGCTGTTACGTTTTTCTTAAAAACGGTTCGTCTTTTTACTCTACGTCCGGCAATTCATCACCGGCGTACCGTTTTGATTCACTTTTCATTGCTAATTGCACATTGCTAATTAAAATTGATCCCATAAGGGCGAGAAGGCCCTTTCGTGGAAATATACCCCCAAGAAGGAGGACGCCGAACCATGATTACTGCTTTTCTGCAAATCTTCGGCAAGATCCTGCTGTGGATCTATGAATTTTGCCACAGCTACGCCCTGTCCCTGATCCTCTTCACGCTGCTGACCAAGCTGGTCCTCTTCCCTGTCTCCTACCGGGGCAAGAAGAGCATGATCCAGATGAACTCCCTCCAGGTGGAAGTTCAAAAGCTGCAAAAGCAGTACGGCAAGGACCAGAACCGCCTGAACCAGGAGACCCAGGCCCTCTACGAGCGGGAGGGCGTCAACCCCATGGGAGGCTGCCTGTGGTCCTTCCTGCCCCTGCCCATCCTGATGGGCCTGTACTACATCATCCGTCGGCCCATGCTCTATATGATGTGCCTGACCAATGATGAGATCACCGCCGCCGTGGAGGCCGTGACCAACCTGGGCTACGACCTGGGCAACACCACCGCCTACCAGGAGATGACCCTGACCGCCCTGATGGGCAAGGACAGCACCGTCTGGAACGCCGTAGCCAACGCCGTAGGCGACAGCGCCTCCAAGCTGGTGTCCATCGACTTCACCTGGCTGGGCATGGACCTGTCTCAGACCCCCAGCTGGAAGATTTGGACGCTGGAGCTGAACTGGGCCAACATCGGCCTGTTCCTGATCCCCATCGTGGTCACGGTGTTCAGCTTCTTCTACAGCCAGATCTCCCAGAAGACCAACAAGCTCACCATGGGCAACAGCCAGCAGAAGAAGGACGACGCCAACTCTGCCGCCATGGACTCCACCAACAAGATGATGATGTACCTGATGCCGCTGATGTACCTGTGGTTCGGCTACATCATGCCCGCCGGCATGTGCGTCTACATGCTGTTCAACTCTGTCTTCATGGCCGCGCAGGAAATCGTCTGCGCCAAGATGCTCCAGGGCAAGTTTGAGGAAATGGTGGCCGAGCGGGAACGCCGGGCCGCCGAGGAGAAAGAAAGGGAAAAAGAGCGGAAGGCCGCCATCGCCGCCCGCCGGGCGGAGCAGACCGAAAAGAATCGCAAGAAGGGCAAGCGCTCCAAGAAGGGCAACACCGGCAAGACCAAGGACCGTCCCACGGAATACAGCCGGGTGGACATCCGGCCCTTCGCTCGTGGCCGGGCCTACGACCCCGACCGTTACCCCGTGACCCCCTATCGTGACCCCCAGGACGTGCTGGACGAGGCCGCGCTGGAGGCTGCCCTGGCCAAAAACGCCAAGCGGAAAAAGAAGAACACCGCGGAAGAGGAACTGCCGCCTGAGGAGGAACTGCTGCTGGAGGAGACCGTCCAGGAGGACGAGCCTGTTCAGACCCCGGAGGAGACAGAAGCCATCGAGGACACCGAAGACGAAACTGCTGAGAGCAGTGGAGACGACGGCGAGGACGAGGAAAACGTCTGACCGTCTGCCGGAAATTTGAATTGCATAGAAAGGAATGAGAGATCCCTATGTTGAAGTCTATCGAAACCACCGGCAAGACGGAAAACGACGCCGTCAACGCCGCGCTGAAGCAGCTGAACCTGGACCGGGACAGCGTCTCCGTGCAGGTCATCGACCGGGCCAAGACCGGTTTTCTGGGCATTGGCAGCAAGCCCGCCCGGGTAAAAGTCACCTACGAGGTGCCGGACGAACCGGCCCCCGCCCCCGTGGAAGAAGCCCCCGCTCCTGCGGCGGAGGATGTTCCCGCAGCTCCCGCGAAGGCTGCCCCCATGGAGGCCGCACCGGCAGAGCAGCCCAAGCTTCAGCCGGAGAAGAAGGCGGACGCCCCCCGTCCCGCCAAAAAGTCCCGGCCCAAGAAGAAAAAGCCCGCCCCGGAGAAGGCCGCGCCCGTTCCTGCGGCGGAGGAGCCGAAAGCCGCCGCGCCTGCGGAGGAAGGCCCTGTGGAAGACCGCACCGAGCGCATTGTGGAGTTCCTGACCGGCCTGATGGAGCGGCTGGACAGCGACGCCAAGCCCGTCGTCACCGTCACCGAGGACAACATCTACCAGGTGGAGCTGGTGGGCGAGAACCTGGGGGCGCTGATCGGCCGCCGGGGCGAGACCCTGGACGCCATCCAGCAGCTGACCAACTACGCCGTCAACAACAACCAGTCCCGCCGGGTGCGCATCCACATCGACGCGGAGAACTACCGCTCCAAGCGGGAGGAATCTCTCCAGCGGCTGGCCCGCAAGACCGCCGGAAAGGCCATGAAGTACCGCCGGAACATGATGCTGGAGCCGATGAACGCCTACGAGCGCCACGTCATCCACGCCGCTCTCCAGGACTACGACCCCAACATCAGCACCTATTCCACCGGCACCGAGCCCAACCGCCGCATTGTGGTGGCCTACCGCCGGAGCAAGTAACAATTTAGTAAGCTGCTCATTCCGGGGCTGTGTCAAATCAGGTTTGATGCAGTCCCGGCTGCTTTTTATCGAACGGCGCCGTCATGTCCCCTCCCCTTTAAACCGCGCTGCAGGAATTTCAGGCCGTCGGCCCTCTGCGTATGGCCATGCCCGGCCACAAGGGGCAGCCCATCCCCGCTCTGACGGACTACGCGGGCATCGACTTCACCGAGCTGCCCCCCACGGGCAACCTCTACGCCCCCGGCGGCCCCATCGAGTCGGCGGAACAGCTTTGGGCCGAGGCGTGGGGGGCGGACTGCTGCCTGTTCCTGACGGGCGGCTCCACCCAGGGCATCCACACCATGCTGCTGTGTGCCGCCGGGCCGGGGACGGAGATTTTGGCAGACCGGGTCAGCCACCGCAGCATCCACACCGGCATGGCATTGTTAGATTTGCGTCCCATCTGGCTGACGCGGCCCTGGCTGGCCGGGGCCGGGGTGGTGGGGCCGGTGGAGCCGGATTGTGTAGAATCTGTGCTGAAAGCCCGTCCGAATATCAAAACAGTTTGTATTACCTCACCGACTTATTACGGTGTGTTGTCGGATATTCCGGCCCTTTCCCACATCTGTCACGCCCACGGTGCAAAACTTTTGGTGGACGGCGCCCACGGCGCCCACCTGTTCCTGACTGGGGAGAACCCCTACCGGGGGGCGGATTACGTGGTCACCTCTGCCCACAAGACCCTACGTGCGCCGGGGCAGTCGGCGCTGCTGTTCGCCAACGCTCCGGAGACGCTGGACGGCCTGCGCCGGGCCAGCCGGACGTTTGCCACCTCCTCCCCCTCCTACCCCATGATGGCGGCGCTGGACTGGGCGCGGGAGTATTACTGCGCGGGCCAGGGAAAGGCCCGGTACCGGGCTGCCTGCGCCGCCGTGGAGCGGCTGCGCCGGGACTACCCCGCCCTGACTCCGGAGGACGCCCCTCTTGACCCGGCCCGGTTGGTGCTCTGTGTGGAGGACGGGTTTCAGGCAGAACAGGAGCTACAGGAGCTGGGC
>JAJQAS010000236.1 GCA_021203685.1 Clostridiales bacterium
CCTCGCCTCCCCTGAAAGGGGAGGGGGACCATGCGAAGCATGGTGGAGGGGTTTTTGCACACGGCAGAGCAAGCGGAAACCAAGCTAACAGCTAATAGCTCAAATCGAAATAACCTTCACCCGTTCCGGCTGCGGCTCCCGCTCTGCCAGCGGCTCCGCCGGGACGCCCACCGCCAGGGCGGAGACCATGCGGAACTCCGGCGGGATGCGCAGCAGTGCAGACGCCTGGGCGCTGTTTTTCAGCTCGTTGCAAATGCCGAACAGGTAGACGCTGCCCAGGCCCAGGTCGGTGGCGGCAAGGCTCATCTGGCCCACCATGCAGGCGGCGTTGGCCCCCAGCAGGGTCTCCGGGTCGTCCCGGCTGCCCAGCACGAAAATGACGGTGGGCGCGCCGTAAGTGGGCTGTGCGCCCACGTTGCCGATGGCGGCGGCGAAGTCCGCGTTCAGCGCGGCCAGAACGTCCGGGTCCTGGACCACGCGCAGCTGAAGGCGTTCGTAGCGGCCCATGGCCGCAGGGGAGAGGTAGGCGGCGTCCAGCAGGGCGCTCAGCTGTTGGTCGGTGATCTGCTGGGGCAGGTAGCTCCGGGTGGAGCGGCGCATCCGCATCGCTTTTGTCAGTTCCATACAAGGCTCCTTTCATACCGGGAAGGTTTTGGGTCACTTTGTTATTATGATACTTTGTTTTCCGGGGAGTGTCAAGAAAAAACGGACAAAAGCGGCGAATGGTTCGGTTCACAGCGGGTTTTATTCAAACTGGGCGTTGTACAGCCTGCAATAGAACCCGCCCTGCCGCATCAAACTCTCGTGGGTGCCCTGCTCCACCACGTCCCCGTGGTTCACCACCAAAATCTGGTCGGCGTTCCGGATGGTGGAGAGGCGGTGGGCGATGACGAAGCAGGTCTTGTCCCGCATGAGCTGCCGCATGGCGGCCTGAATCTCCCGCTCGGTGCTGGTGTCCACGTTGGAGGTGGCCTCGTCCAGAATCAGCATCTTGCAGTCGTACAGCATGGCCCGGGCGATGGTCAGCAGCTGCTTCTGGCCCTTGGAGATGTTGCCGCCGTCCTCGCTGATGACGGTCTGGTAGCCCTGGGGCAGCCGCATGATGAAGGGGTGGATGTGGGCGGCGCGGGCTGCGGCCTCCACCTCCTCCTGGGTGGCCCCCTCCTTGCCGTAGGCGATGTTGTCGAAGATGGTCCCGTGGAACACCCAGGTGTCCTGCAACACCATGGCGTAGGCCCCCCGGAGGCTGGAGCGGGTGTAGTCCCGAATCTCGCCGCCGTCTACGGTGATTTTTCCGCCGTCCACATCGTAGAACCGCATGAGCAGGTTGATGATGGTGGTTTTGCCCGCCCCGGTGGGGCCGACGATGGCGATGAGCCTGCCCGCGTCCGCCTGCAAATTCACGTCGTGGAGGATGGTTCTGCCCGGGTCATAGCCAAAGCTGACGTGTTCCAGGGCCACGTCCCCCCGCACGTCGGTCAGCTCCCGCGCCGTCTCCCGGTCGGCGGTCTCCTCCGCCTCGTCCAGCAGGCGGAACACCCGCTCAGCGGCGGAGAGGGCGGAGAACAGTTCGTTGATGATATTGGCAATCTCGTTGATGGGGCCGGAGAACTTCCGGGAGTAGAGGACGAAGGAGGAAATTTGCCCCAGAGAGACCCCGCCGGTCATGTACAGCACCGCCCCCAGCATGGCGATGAGGGACAGGGACAGGTTGTTGATGGACCCCATGGTGGGGCCGATGGTGGTGCCGTAGTAGTCCGCCTGATAGTAGGCGTCGGCGGCGTCGGCGTTGACCCCGGCGAAGTTGTCCCGTACCTGTTCCTCGTAGGCGTAGGCCTGAATGGTCTTTTGCCCGGAGAACATCTCCTCCACAAAGCCGTTCATGGCACCGTAGCTGGCGGAGCGGCGGCTGTACCGTGGCTGGGTCTTGCCCCGCATATACACCGTGTAGGCCACGGAGACGGGGATGGTGACGATGACCACCAGCGACAGGGCGGGGGAGATGTACAGCATCATGCAGAAGGAGCCGATGACCGTCACCGTGGAGGTCAGGATGGACACCACGTCGGTGCCGATGCAGGTGCAGACCACGTCGATGTCGTAGCTGACCCGGCTGATGATGTCCCCCGCCTGGTTGCGGTCAAAGTAGCCCACGGGGATGCGCATCAGCTTGTCGAACACGTCCTTGCGCATTTTTCGGGCGATCCAGCGGCTGATGTACATCATGGCCACATTGATGGCGATGGTCAGCAGGGAGGACGCCACATAGCAGACCAGCATCCATTTGGCGAAGTAAAACACCCGCTCAAAGTTGACCTGCCCCGCACCGGCGGCGGCCTCGTTGATGGCGCTGCCCGCCAGGCTCGGCCCCAGCAGGGCCAGCACGTTAGCCGTTACGCTGAGGGCCGCCACCCCCAGCAGCGGCCAGCGGTAGTCCGCCAGGTAGTCCACCAGGCGGCGGAGGGTCCCTTTCGCGTCTTTGGGTTTTTTCATCACAGAAATCGTCGGCGGCATAGTTTAAGCTCCCTCCCCCATCTGCGTCTGATAAATTTCCCGGTACTGGGGACAGCTGGCCATCAGCTCCTCGTGGGTGCCGTGGCCGATGACCTCTCCCTCGTCCAGCATAATGATGTCGTCCAGGCTCATGATGGAGCTGACCCGCTGGGCCACCACGATGGTGGTGGTGTCCCGGTACTGCTCCCGGATGACCTTCCGCAGGGCGGCGTCGGTTCGGTAGTCCAGGGCGCTGGAGGAATCGTCCAGCACCAAAATGTCCGGCCTCGCCGCCAGTGCGCGGGCGATGAGCACCCGCTGGCGCTGTCCGCCGGAGAGGTTGGCTCCGTGGATGGCCGCCCGGTGCTGATAGGTGTCGTCGTAGGCTTCGATGAAATCCTGGGCCATGGCGTTTGCGGCGGCGGCGCGGATGCCGTCCTCGTCCACGTCCCGGCCAAAGTCGATGTTCTCCGCCAGGGACGCGGCGAAGATCACGTCGTTCTGGAACACCACGCCAAACTTCCGGTGCAGGCTGTCCTTGTCGTAGGTGCGCACGTCCCTGCCGTCCACGAAGATGTGGCCCTCGGTGGTGTCGTAAAACCGCATGAGCAGGTTGATGACGGTGGTTTTCCCGCTGCCGGTGGCCCCGATGATGCCCAGAGAGCCACCCTTTTTCATAGTGAAGCTCAGGTCGTTCAATGCCATTTGAATGCCCTCGTGAACTTCGCCAGTCTCCCCGTAGCGGAAGGAGACGTGGTCAAAGACCACATAGCCCGGCTGCTCCTGCCGGGCGGCCTCGTCCTCCGGCAGCGGTTCCAGCCCCTCCGGCTGGTCGATGACCGCCTGAATGCGCTTGGCGGAGGCGGTGGCCTTGGACATCATCATAAACACCCGGTTCAGGCCCATGACCCCCATCAGGATCATGTTGAAATAGGTCAGGAAGGCCAGAATGACCCCCGGCTGAGTGACACCCGCGTTGACCCGGATCGCCCCAATGACCACCACCAGCGTCAGGCCGATGTTCAGCGCCAGGGTCATCAGCGGCCCCGGCAGGGCCATGACCACCCCGGCCTTCCGGTCCCGGCGGGTCATGGTCTGGTTGGCGGCGGCAAAGCGGCGGCGTTCGTAGTCCTCCTTGGAGAGGGCCTTCACCACCCGGATGCCGGTGATGTTCTCCCGCATGATGCGGACGATCTCGTCCACGCTCTGCTGGACTTTATCATAGAGGGGGATGCCCCGGAGGGACACCCCGATTGCCACCGCCAGCATAATGGGGGCCATGACGCACAAAATGGCGGCGAGGCCCGCGTCCATGGTCATGGTGACGATGATGCCCCCCACCAGCATAATGGGGGCGCGGACGCCCAGGGCCTGGCCCGACTGCAAAAAGTTCTGGACGTTGTAGGAGTCCGAGGTCATGCGGCTGGTCAGGGAGGGCAGACCGAACCGGTCGGCCTGACTGCCGGACAGGTTGATGGAGTGCCAGAACAGGTCCCGGCGGATGTCGTAGGCGGCGCTTTTCGCGCTTTTCACGCTGATGCGGTTGGCGGTGACGTTGGTGAGGCGCACCAGCACCGTCAGCCCCAGCATGACCCCGCCCCAGAGGGCCACCAGCCGCAGGTCTTCGGTGGGGGCTACGGTGTCGATGAGGTATTCCAGCACGTAGGGCAGCAGCAGTTCCAGCACGGTGCCCAGCAGCTTCAGGCTCATGCAGGCGGCCACCAGACCCTTGTACCGCTTCAGGTAGGAAAGCATAAACTTCATGCGTTCCGCCCTCCTTCCTCCCAGCTCGCCAGCAGCCGCTCCAGGCAGCCCGCCAGCGTTTCCTGTTCCCCCCGGCTCAGGGCGGCGTACCGCCGGGAGAGGGTCTCCTCCACGGGCCGCAGCTCTAACTCCTGGCCCCGTGGGGTCAGGACGATGTTCACCTTGCGTTTGTCCTCTCCGTCCCGCTGGCGCAGCAGGAAGCCCTTGCTCTCCAGCTTGGACAGCAGCTCGCTGACGGAGCCGGGCTGGATGTGCAGCGCCTCCTGCACCTCTCGCTGGCTCATGGGGCCGTTTTCCTGCAAGAGCCGCAGCACCGTGGCCTGCCGGGGCCCGGCGGAGTGGTGGTAGAGGTAGTGGCCGCAGCGGTGCAGCGCCCGGTTGAGCCGCTCCTCCGGGGTTTTCGGCTCCCGGCAGGGGGAACCGTCACAGTGTCCGTTCAATTCCTTCGCCTCACTTACTTTTAGGTACCTAAGATTATACCCGCGGCGCGGGAATTGTCAAGATGTTTCAGTTCTCGGACAAATGGAAAAACGGCTCTGTACCCGGTTGGAATGACCTTGCGCTGACTTGATGTTTATGATAAGATAGCCATTAACCAGGAGCGAACAGCTCCCATTATGAGGTAACAAACATGAGAATGCGCAAAAAGAAAAACCTTCTCCCCCGGATGGAGCGGGTGGCGGACTGGCAGGAGAAAGACCCCTGGAGCCGTCAGGGCCATTGGCGGGACCGGATGCCCGGCTGCTCCGCCCTGTGGCTGGAGATCGGCTGCGGCAAGGGCACCTTCACCGTGGAGACCGCCGCCGCCCACCCGGACGTGCTCATCGTAGCGGTGGAGCGGGTGCCGGACTGCCTGCTGCTGGCGATGGAAAAGGCCAGGGACCGGAAGCTGAACAACGTGGTCTTTGTCTGCGAGGACGCGGGGCGGCTGGGGGAGATGTTCGCCCCCGGCGAGGTGGACCGGATGTTCCTGAACTTCTGCGACCCCTGGCCCAGCAAGCGCCACGCCAAGCGGCGGCTGACCCACGAGAATTTTCTCCGCTCCTACCGGGATATTTTGGGGGAAGGCGGGGAGCTGTACTTCAAAACGGACAACAAACCCCTGTTCGGCTTTTCCCTGACCCAGTTCCCACGGGCGGGGTACGCCCTCAGCCGGGTGACGAACGACCTCCACGCCGACGAGCCGGGGGAAATTATGACCGACTACGAGGCCCGCTTCACCCAGGAAGGGGCCAAGATCAACCGCTGTGTCGCCACGGTGGCGGCACTGCCCGACCCGGAGACCCTGGGGCCGGAGCCGGAGCTGGGGCTGCTGCCCTATCTGCCCGACGACCTGGAGCATTTGGACTATATCCCCTACGGCATGGCGGACATCATTGAGCAGGAGCTGCTGCGCCGGAGGGCGGAGAAGCGGAAATTGAGCCGTTAGCTATCAGCTGTTAGCAGTTAGTGGCTGGCAGCGCAGAAAGGAGCGGATACCATGGAACTGCGAGACAAGGACGGCCTGACCGAGGCCGAGTTTTTGGCCGCTTACCGGCCCGGAGACTACCCCCACCCCTCCGTGACGGCGGACGTGCTGGTGTTTGAGCGGCAGGGGGCCGACCTCCGGCTGCTGCTCATCCGCCGGGGCGGGCATCCCTACCTGGGGTGCTGGGCGCTGCCGGGGGGCTTTTCCAACCCGGACGAGAACGTGGACGCCTGCGCCGCCCGTGAGTTGGAGGAGGAGACACACCTGACCGGCCAGACGCTGGTGCCGGTGGGCTTTTTCAGCGACCCGGGGCGGGACCCCCGGTGCTGGACCATGACCCGGGCCTATATGACTCTGGTGGAGGGGGAGACTCTGCGGCCCCAGGCCGACGACGACGCCCAGGCGGCGGACTGGTTCACTGTCACCGCCCAACGGTCGGGGGACACAATGGACATTCGCCTGACCAACGGGGAGGAGACCCTCACCGCCCTGCTCCGGGTCACAGAGCAGAAAACCGCCGCAGGCGTGGCCCTGTCCGTGGACCTGCTGGAGCAGGAGGGCCTGGCCTTCGACCACGGGAAAATTATTGCCACCGCGCTGCTGAAATTAGCTATTAGCCGTTAGCTGTTAGCTGCTAGCTTGGATAGAGCTTGCTGTTTGTTCAGCACTTTTGTCCAACACAGCACAGGCTATTGACGGGAGAAACGACCGTTTCGCAACCGACCACCCCTCTTGCCTCCCCTGAAAGGGGAGGAGGGCCGCCGCCTTTAGGCGGTGGCGGAGGGGTTTTCCACCTGAAATGATTAACAAGACTGATTCAAAGGGACAACCGCAAAAGTGAGCAGTCTCTGGCTAACAGCTAAGGGCTAAAAGCTAACAGCTACAAAAGGAGGTCACATTATGCTGAAAGCCGCGATTCTCGACATGGACGGCACCCTGCTGGACTCCCAGTGGGCGTGGCACGGCGTCGCCGCCCGGTATCTGCGCACGTTGGGTGTTGAACCCCGGCCCGGCCTGGACGAGGCGGTGTCCACCCTCTCTCAGGGGGAGGGCGCGCGGTATTTGATTTCTGCCTACGGCCTGACCCAGACCCCGGAGCAGGTGGACGAGGGTATTTTGCGCCAGATGGAGGACTTCTACCGGCACGAGGTCCAGCTCAAGCCCGGCGCGGGGGAAGTGCTGCGGTTCCTGCGGGAGCAGGGCGTGGCGCTGTGCGTCGTCACCGCCACCCACCGCACTTTGTGTCAGGCGGCGCTGGAGCGGTGCGGCATCTGGCCGCTGCTGGATTTCCTGCTGACGGCGGACGAGTACGGCCGGGGAAAGGAGGAACCGGGCATCTTCCTCCACGCCATGGAGCGGCTGGGGGGAACGCCGGAGAACACGCTGGTCTTCGAGGATGCGCCCCACGCCATCGCTACGGCGGCGGGAGCGGGCCTCTCGGTGGTGGGCCTCTGGGACGAGACCGTGGGCGACCCGGCCCCCCTCCGCGCCCAGTGCTGGGACTACTGGGAGGGCTGGCCCCGGGACACCGCCGCCCTGGAGCGGCTCTGCCAAATGCAGCCCATCGGCCACGCCAAACGGGCCAGGGCGCTGTTCTATCAGGGCTATAATTGCAGCCAGAGCGTGGCGGCGGCCTTCGCCCCGGAGCTGGGGCTGACCGAGGAGCAGGTGCTGCGGATGGTCAGCGGCTTCGGGGCCGGGTTTGGCCGGATGCGGGAGGTGTGCGGCACCTTCAGCGGCCTGACCTTCGTTATCAGCAGCCTGTACGGCTCCGCCGACCCCAAGCGCAAGACGGAGATTTACACCATCATCCAGCAGTTGGCGGAGCAGTTCAAGGCCCAGAGCGGCGGCTCGCTGGTGTGCCGGGAGCTGCTGGGGCTGGACCGGGCCGAAGGCTCTCCGATTGCCAGCCAGCGGACGGGGGAATATTACAAAAAGCGCCCCTGCCCGGAGCTGGTGGAGATGGCGGCGGGGCTGACAGAGCGGTACCTGCTGAATAATGAGCCGTTAGCTATTAGCTGTTAGCCGTTAGCCTGGATAGTGCCCGCCGATTCATCAGCGGTTTTGCCCGGCATAGTACAGGTTTTTTACAGAAAAACATCTTTTGTTGATTGACCACCCCGCTTGCCTCCGCCGTCAAGCGGCACTTCCGGGGCTTTGCCCCTCCCTGCCCTGAAAGGGGAGGTGGCGCGGCGTAAGCCGCGACGGAGGGGTTTCTTGCACACGGCTGAGTAAACAGAACGCCCAAAACCACACAGAAACGCAAAACCCACCCGAATCCAGCGTGTTTTTTCGCTGTGTTCGGGTGGATTTTTATGCGCAGCGTGCGGTTTTCCCGTCATTGCACATTGCTCATTGCAAATTGCAAATTGACCTCACACGTCCATGATAATGGGCAGAATCATGGGGTTCCGCTTGGTTTTCTTGTAGAGGAAGCTGGACAGCTCGCCCTTGACGGAGCTTTTGATGGTGGCCCAGTCGGTGATGTGGCGGCTCTCGCAGTCGTAGAGCACCTGGCTGGCCAGGGATTGCAGGTCGGACAGCAGCGCCTCCGACTCCTTGACATAGACGAAGCCGCGGGTGACGATGTCCGGCCCGGAGAGCAGCTCGCCGCTCTCGGCGGAGAGGGTCATGACGATGACGATGACGCCGTCCTCGGCCAGGTGTTTCCGGTCCCGGAGGACAACGCTGCCCACGTCGCCCACGCCGTAGCCGTCCACCAGCACCTTGCCGCTGGGGACGGTGCCGTTGATGCGGGCGGAGTCCCGGGTCAGTTCGATGACTTTGCCCACCTCGCTGATGATGATGTTGTTGGGGGACATCCCCATCCGCTGGGCCAGCTTCGCGTGGAGCTTCATCATCCGCTGCTCGCCGTGGACGGGGATGAAGAATTTGGGCTGCACCAGGGCGTGCATGATGGACAGCTCCTGCTGGCAGGCGTGGCCGGAGACGTGGAGATCCAGCTTGCGCTCGTTGACCACTTCGGCCCCCTTGCGGTACAGCTCGTTGATGACGGCGCTGATGGCGTTTTCGTTGCCGGGGATGGCGCTGGCGGACATAATGACCCGGTCGCCGGGCTGGATTTCGATTTGACGGTGGGTGGAGAAGGCGATGCGGGTCATGGCGGACATGGTCTCGCCCTGGCTGCCAGTGGTGATGATGCACACCTTGTTTTTGGGCAGGGTCTTGAGCTGGGACAGGTCCACCAGCACCCCGTCGGGGACGTTCATATACCCCAGCTCCCGGGAGACCCGGAGGGCGTTCTCCATGCTGCGGCCGGAGACGGCCACCTTCCGCCCGTAGCGGGCGGCCACGTTGATGATCTGCTGAATGCGGTCGATGTTGGAGGAGAAGGTGGTGATGATGATGCGCTCGCTGCAGCCGTTGAAGAGGGCGTCGAAGCTGTCACCCACGTTGCGCTCGCTCTTGGTGAAGCCGCTGCGCTCCACGTTGGTGGAGTCGCAGAGCAGGGCCAGCACGCCCTGCTTGCCCAGCTCCCCGAAGCGGGCCAGGTCGATCATGCCGCCGGAGATGGGGGTGGGGTCGATTTTCCAGTCGCCGGTGTGGACGCAGACACCCACCGGACATTTGATGGCGAAGGCCACCGCGTCGGAGATGGAGTGGTTGACGTGGATAAACTCCACCGAGAAGCGGCCCGCCTGGACCACGTCCCCGGCTTTGCAGGTATAGATGTCGG
>JAJQAS010000028.1 GCA_021203685.1 Clostridiales bacterium
CCTATGGCTGGCTGCCATAACCAAGGGGCAAATATTATAGTAACAGAAAGCGGCCCTCGGCGGTAGCCACGAGGCAGATATTCTCCGAGAGAACACCGCATACTTCAACACCCGGAAACACAGCAACGAAGCTCTGTGTTCGTAAAACAGTAATCAAGAAAAAGAATGGGCAACTGCCCTCAGGATTGGTTACTACAAAACGAATACAGAGCAAAGGACGGTACTGATTATGAAATCCATCTGCGAACAGTTTGGCGGCACCTACCACGAGGACGAACACGGTTACCTGCTCCCTGATTTGGCGATACTGGAGGAAGAAATGGTCCCCATTCGGGGGCAACGGCGCAAAAGTTTTTTGAAAGAACATAGCCCAATTTTCTATAACGAGCTTTTGCTGTAAGGCAGGTTAAACCGCTATCTGTCAGACATCGACGAACAGGCTCAGACCCGTTATGACCTGTTGGTCAAACAAATGAAGGAGCGCAAGGGCATCACAGGACAATCCAAGACAGAATCCCCCTGGAAATGGATCAGCCTAATGAACAACATTGCGGCCTGCACAAGAGAGGATGTGAACGCTGAGATAATACTGGCATAAAAAATCCTTCTCGACGGCACGGAAAATATGACTTTGAGGGGGGAGACTATCATCATCATTTTCAGTAGCCGCTACTGAAAATGATGATGATAGACACTTTATATGTGGGGCGATACAGAACGTCCACTTAAAAAAGATTGCATTTTGCGCGTTTTCCGGTATAATAAAGAGCAAGGTGTCTGCCTTCTTCTGCGGTCAGAGCCATAAGGGGAGGGGCAAACTCAAAAAAGCGGGCTTCTGTAGCCCTTTTCTGGATACAATATGTCACGTCTGACACATCGACGTAGCAGGCGTTATGATTGGAAAGGAAGTATCAATGCAACAGCTTGAATCAAAACAGACCAGCGAATACATTGCAGAACAGCTGGCAGAACAGATATTAACAGGGGAAATTCCCGGCGGCAGCCCTCTCATACAAGAGGAACTGGCGGAGATGTTGGGGGTCTCCCGTATCCCGGTGCGGGAGGCGCTGCAACTCCTGCAAAGCCAGGGCCTGATCCAGCGGCTCTCCACCCGGCGTATGATCTCCGTGGAGGTGACGCCGGAGAAGCTGCGTCAAACCTTCGTCGTGATCGCCAGGATGGAGCTGGCGGGGCTGCAAAGCATCGCCCAGGCGGGCAGGCTACCCGCGTTTCAGGAGGCCGTGTCCCGCTCCAGGAGCGAGGAGCTGCCCCTGCACCTGCTGCTGGCGCGGGAGACCCCCAACGAGTATTTACAGGTGCTGCTGAGCAATGGCTGCGCCTATTATCTGGGCTGCGCCCTGCGGCATACCGCCCCCTCCGGTGAGGTATACCGCCGCCTTTTGTTGGAGGATGAGCCACAGGAAGCGGAATGGCTGGCGCACTTTTCCGCCCTGGCAGAAATTTTGATTGCGGAGAGGAAGGACGACCGATGAACGTATTACATCCCATCAAAATGCCCACCGCCAAGGAGCGGGCAGCGGCGGAACTGCGCAAAGCCATCCTTTCCCACCAGTTCCAGGAGGGAGATGTCCTGACCCTGGACAGCGTGGCGGCCCAGCTGAACATCTCCACCACGCCGGTCCGGGAGGCGTTTCAAATCCTCGCCAGGGACGGCCTGATTAAGCTACGAACCAACAAGGGGGCCATCGTCTTGGGGGCCACCGAACGCACCATCCGGGACCACTACACCGTCCGCGCCATTCTGGAGACCGGCGCGGTGGAGCTGATTTGCGACGCCCATTTGGATGTCAGCGCGGTGAAAAGCTGTTTCGACAACGCCCTGACGTCCCTGGCCAAGGGCAACTTCCAGGACTACAGCAACTACAACCGCTCTTTCCATGTGGAGATTTGGGAGGCCACCGGCAACCAGCGGCTGGTGACCATGTGCTCCGAGCTGTGGAACGGCCTCTCTATGGGCATCCAGTCCACAGAGGAGCAGTACGCCCAGCTCTCCAACCGGGAACACAAGGCCATTCTCGACCCGTTACTGGCCTATGACAAGGCCGCCGCTATGGACGCCATGCGTCGGCACATCATGCGCTCCTGTGAGGATATGCTGACCCATCACCGGAAAACCTGACCGACATCTGAACAACCAGCCTTTTCGCCCCTCCGCGGCATCGCGGAGGGGCTTTTGTGCGTTTTCGCCAAAAAATGCCCCTGTTTTTTTGGAGGGGTCAATCGAAGGAAAACTCTTGACAATTCGCCGCCGAAGTCTTATATTTAATATCAGATATTGTATACAATATATCAGACAAACACAGATGGAGAAAGGAAGTCATCTATGTCAGCGACAACCATCACCCTGCTTTTCCTGGCATTCGCCATCATCAGCTTCATGCTGGAAAAGATTCCTCTGGCCCTGACCGCCACCATCGTGGCCATCGGCCTGAACGTCACCGGCGTGCTGGACACCTCGTCCACCTTCGCCGGATATGTCAACAGCAACGTGATTTTGTGCGTCGGCATGTTCGTGGTGGGAGAGGCCCTCTTCCAGACGGGCATGGCCAAC
This sequence comes from Clostridiales bacterium, assembly GCA_021203685.1. Classification (GTDB taxonomy): domain Bacteria; phylum Bacillota; class Clostridia; order Oscillospirales; family Oscillospiraceae; genus Onthomonas. Next base: position 2,573 of record JAJQAS010000028.1, read on the forward strand.
AAAATCGGCTCTCTGGTGACCCGCTTCGCCAAGAGCGAGCGGCAGCTCATCGTGGCCATCATGGTCATCGTGGGCGTCATGTCCGGGTTCCTGTCCAACACCGGCACCGCGGCGGTGCTGATCCCTGTGGTCTGCGGCATTGCCGACGAGTCCGGCTACTCCCGCTCCCGGCTGCTCATGCCGCTGGTCATGGCAGCGGCCCTGGGCGGCAACCTGTCCATCATCGGCGCGCCCGGCAACCTGATGGGCATCAACGCCATGAACGAGCTGGGCATCGAGACCGGATTCTTCGAGTACCTGCCCATCGGCGGCCCCATGCTGATCTGCGGCATCCTCTACTTTGTCCTCATCGGCTACCGCTTCCTGCCGGACGGCTCCGCCCTGGGACAGGCGGACGTGGCGGCACAGAAGGACGACTACAGCGACGTACCAGCCTGGAAACAGGTCACGTCCCTGGTGGTGCTGATTCTGGTCATCCTGGCCATGATTTTTGAGGACTACATCGGCATCAGCATCCAGATCAGCGCCTGCCTGGGGGCCATCGTCCTGGTGCTCACCGGCGTCATCACCGAAAAACAGGCCCTGCAATCCATCGACCTGAAAACCGTGCTGCTCTTCGGCGGTTCCCTGGCCCTGGCCGAGGCGCTGGACTCCACCGGCGCAGGTACGCTCATCGCCAACGCCATCGTGGGAATCCTGGGCGAAGACCCCAATCCCCTCATCATCCTGCTGGCCATCTTCGTAGTCACCTGCGTCCTGACCAACTTCATGTCCAACACCGCCACCACTGCTCTGATGGTGCCTATCGCCGTGTCCCTGGCCCAGAGCCTTGGAGCGGACGCCCGCGCCGTCATCATCGCCACTGTTATCGCAGGCTCCTGTGCCTACGCCACCCCCATCGGTATGCCCGCCAACACCATGGTGGTCGGCATCGGCAACTACAAGTTCAAGGACTATGTGAAGGCCGGACTGCCCCTCATCGGCATCTCCTTCGTCATCTGCATGGTGCTGCTCCCCATCCTCTTCCCCTTCTATCCCTGATTCGAGAGAATCCAGCATATACCGTCCCCATCCACCCTGCGGCATAACACCAAGGAGGTTTTGTTATGACAAAAGAAGAAAGCGTAAAACTGATGACGGACAAAATGGCCAAATTTGTGGCCTACACCGGCAAAAAGCTGCCGGATGATGTCATCGCCAAGCTCGCCGAGCTGGGAGAGAAGGAGACCAGCCCCCTGGCCAAGACCCTCTACCAGACCATGTTCCGCAACCAGACCCTGGCCGTGGAGCTGAACCGGCCCAGCTGCCAGGACACCGGGGTCCTCCAGTTCTGGGTCAAGTGCGGCACCAACTTCCCCCTCATCAACGAGCTGGAAGCCCTGCTGAAAGAGGCCGTGGTGCAGGCCACCTTCGCCGCGCCCCTCCGCCACAACAGCGTGGAGACCTTCGACGAGTACAACACCAAACGCAACGTGGGCAAGGGGACCCCCACCGTCTGGTGGGACATCGTCCCCAACGACGACCACTGTGAGATCTACACCTACATGGCCGGCGGCGGCTGCACCCTGCCCGGCAAGGCGATGGTGCTGATGCCCGGCGCAGGCTACGAGGGCGTAACCAAGTTCGTCATGGACCAGATGACCAGCTACGGCATCAACGCCTGCCCGCCCCTGCTGGTGGGCGTGGGCGTGGCCACCAGCGTGGAGACCGCCGCGCTGCTGTCCAAGAAAGCGCTGATGCGCCCCCTGGGTTCCCACAACCCCAACGAGCGGGCCGCCTCTATGGAGAAGCTGCTGGAGGACGGCATCAACGCCATCGGCCTGGGTCCCCAGGGCATGGGCGGCAACTACTCCGTCATGGGCGTACACATCGAGAACACCGCCCGCCATCCTTCCGCCATCGGCGTCGCCGTCAGCGTGGGCTGCTGGTCCCACCGCCGCGGTCACGTCATCTTCGACAAAGACCTGAACGCCACAGTAACAACTCATTCGGGGGTGCAATTATAATGGTAGAAATTAGAGACGGTAAGAAAGTCCTCATCACGCCGATTTCCGCGGAGGACCTGGCCGACATCAAAATCGGCGACATCGTGTACCTGGACGGCGACCTGATGACCTGCCGGGACGTGGCTCACCGCCGCCTGGTGGAGGGCGGCCGGGCGCTGCCCTACGACATCCGGGGCAAGGCCATCTTCCACGCCGGCCCCATCGTCCGGCCCATTGAGGGCGAAGAAGATGCCTATGAGATGGTTTCCGTCGGCCCCACCACCTCCATGCGTATGGAGCAGTTTGAGTACGAGTTCACCAAGCTTACCGGCGTCCGCGTCATCGTGGGCAAGGGCGGCATGAAGGAGAACACCGAGCGGGCCTGCAAAGAGTTTGGCGCCATCCACTGCGTGTTTCCCGCTGGGTGCGCTGTGGTCGCCGCCACCGAGGTGGAGCGCATCGCGGAGCATCACTGGGACGAGCTGGGTATGCCGGAGACCCTGTGGTGCTGCAAGGTGAAGGAGTTTGGTCCGCTGATCGTCTCCATCGACGCTCAGGGCCGCAATATGTTCGAGGAGAACAAGGTGGCCTTCAACGAGCGGAAGGACGCCGCCACCGCTGAGATCTGCAAGCACGTCAGCTTCATCAAGTAACTGTCAACCTTTTCCCATCCTAAGAGCACTGATTCTAACATTTTCTGACACTGACTTTGTTCCAATGACCCTTTCACCCTTATCCATAAGAAACTCACTTCTAAATTTACCGTTCCTTCCACAATCGCAGTTGGGCGGGAGGTATTTCCCGCTTGACTGCCCTACCTTCCTAATTCATCATTTCCAAATTCATTTTTCGCAACTAACACCAGATAAACGTGGTTCTTAATTGTAAGTAGACAAGGATTTACAATCGGAGACACAAGGAAACCGGGACAACATCAAATCAGATGCTGTCCCGGTATTTTATCCACTGATATAGAATGACAAAAGGGCCGTATCAAAATGAATTTGTTCGGGTCATCTGGGGTATTCTCTTAATCACCTCGAAATGCAGCACCTCTGTAAAAAAGGTAACTGCTTGTTCAATATCTGGTACTGATATTCCAGAATGATCGATTTTACCTGAAAACAATTCGTTTGGTTCAACTTGTATCGCTTTCTTTGATTTAAATAATCTCATGGTCGCCTCCTGCCAGAATCTTATAGCGTCACATTCGGGTTGGTATATCTGCCTGTCTTCTCTGTCTTTTTTCCATATTGAATCGCTTGCTTTGGACAGCGATGAATACATCCTAAACAGCAGGCGCAGTCGTCTTTCACCCAGATGGGTTTTCCATCCTTCAAACGAATCAAATTCTTGGGACATGCCGTCTCACACAGTCCACAGCCAATGCAGTTTTCATTCACCCAGAAATTTTTCGTGGCCTTGCGCTGGCCTGGAACAGCGATTCTCTTGATCAGAATTCTCATTGGAGCGGGCATCTGCTTCGTTGTGATCGTCGTATGCCTGCGGGATTCGATGCTTTCGATTACGCCATTTAAGCATACATCGGCGTTTTCAAGCATCCTCATCTGTTCATTCTTTTCTGCCAGAGGGAACATGGGGATATAGTTGTCCGGCATCTCCACCTTAAATGCAGCAGTCAGTTCCATTCCCTTTTTGTCCAGTATGCTTCTCATGGTCTTTTCTGCCGTTCCGCAGCTTTTACCGCAAGTGAAAACCGCAAATATATAGCAACTGTCCGGTACATTCTTTATAACGAGATTTTTCAGAAACTCCGCGACTGCGTATGCCATATTAAAATTATAGGTAGGGCATACAAAGCCCAGCAGAGGACTTCCTTTGACATCTACCTCTGCACTCTGCTCTTTCATCATGCTGTTGATGGAGCATAGCTCGCTGTTCGTTTCAGAAGCTATTTTTTCCGCACAGTATTTGCTGTTTCCTGTTCCTGAAAAGTATAATATCATGGTTTAAACTCTCGCCTTTCTGCCGCGTACTACACAGTCATACGCCAGTTCCACTTTACATTTCAAATTATACATGGTACAATGTCAATACGCAAGTACGTTATTATTTGATAGGTACTATCATTTTTGATAGTAATGGAGGTTCATTATGAAAGATTACAGTGAAGAAATAGAAAACTGCCCGCTTGCCAGTGTTCAGAAAATTGTACATGGCAAGTGGACAATGGTAATCATCTATTTTCTAAGTCAGAGGACGTTGCGTTTCAGTGAGTTAAAACGTAAGCTCCCCAATGTTACAGAGGCTAATCTGACTAAAGAACTGCGGGCGCTTGAGGCATATGGCCTGGTTCACAGAGAAGTATATCGGGAAGTCCCTCCGCGAGTTGAGTATTCGCTCACTCCGATTGGGACAAAGTTTATCCCTGTTTTAGAAGCGCTTGAACAATGGGCGATTGAATATAACGCGCAGGACAATTTCCTACAATGAGCTTCTGCTGGAAGGCAGACTGAACCGTTATTTGGCATATGTCAACGAACAGGCTCAGACCCGTAATGACCTGCTGGTTGAGCAAATGAAGGAGCGTCAGGACATCATGGAATAACTCAAGGTGAAATCGTCCTGGAAATGGATCGGCTTGATAAACAACATTGCAGCCTGTGCAAGTCCGATTTGAACAAAGCTGAAATCTATAACTAAGTTTGAACTGGTAAAACGGATTACCGGTCAGGAGCGGCACAAACGCGCCGCTCCTGACCAGAGAGTTATAAAATATCGTGTTCTATGAAGAGACCCTCTACAAGGGTACAGCTTAAGGCGAGAAACGCCCATCCCCCAAATTTGTCCAGCTAACCACGTCCGTTTTATTATGGTATAGTAAATTTCTTGATGAGTGGGAGACGTGGTTCGCTGTCCAAATTCGTATGAATGGGCGATTTCTCGGATTGGATTTTGGATTAAGATGTTGGGCATTTACTGTGGGATTGTATATGGCATCTCGACAGTAATTATGAAGGAGTATATGCTGTGACAAGGAACCAATATTGTCTCCTATAAAATAGATAAATTTGTCAATACGAAGATGAATGTTTTTATCTATCAATGGTCATATGCTCGACACCATCATTAGTACTCTTATGAGCGCAAATATCATTTTGATAAAAAGTTTAGAAATGTCTTTACATATGCTCGCAAATACTGTAGAATAAATTGATGATTAAAGCGAAGCGTGAGGGGTGATAAACTTTACAGTCGATTACATCTTGAACAGCTGATTTGGGAGAAGATAATAAGTTCACTTCCTTTTCTAAAAAGTTTCAGGAATTGTATGTCAACGCCTACCCAAAGGATAAGTCAGTAAACAACGGAGCAGGCCGCGATTCGATGAAACATGATGCATTAAACCTCCACATGAAAAAGATAGAAGGTCCTGTAGAATATTCGTTCCAGCCTGTAAAAGATGAGAATGGAAATGATATAAAGAGACAATATCAAGTCATAGCGACACTCAGACAGGAAGAAGCAAACATTTAAGTATGGCACAGCCCCGGCCTTTCACAGGCCGGGGCTTGCACGTCACAGCGCAATTTGGAGAGAAAATTGCCCGGGCTGGGCAGTCACCTCATTCAGGGGCGTTGCAACCGGGGGATATACCTGAGTGAGCAGCGTGTCTTTCAATGCAGCCCTGATTTGCAGCAGTCCGTCCTCCACCGTTCCAGCCCATATGGAAACCAGGGGAAAATCCGGCGCAGTGAAGGTATACCCGCCGTTTTCCGGTGTGACCAGAAGGGGATAAACCTGCTGCCCTGGAGCGCTCTGATCAATAAAATAAAGCTCGTCCATCAGCTGCATCCCTTCCCACTTGTGGTCGTCCAAGACGTGGGCATAGGTGTCCAGCGTAAAGGAAACAGAGTAGTGACCCAGCAGAACCGACAACGTTTTCTCGTCCATTCCCTGTTCCATTGCGCGGGAGGCGAAGGTGTGTCTGAGCGCATTTCAGAGATGCCAACACCTTTCCAGAACAAGTGCTCTAAATGCCTGTGTTCGTCCTCTGACCAATAGTTTCCTTCCCGATCCAACTGACCGGTTCGGGAACGCATCAGTTGGATGGATTCCCTAATATCTTTTTCAGACATAATGAAAATTCTCCTTTCGATGATGCTATGTTTTTACCTCCTGGTAAAGCATCATCGTTTTACCCCTATGTTCATCTGTAAAATAAAAATCTACACAAAGGAGAACGTTCAACCAAGATAAAACCCATTCAGTTGAGAAAAAACCAAAAAAAATGAAACTTTTATCTATCTGAAAAGCGTGTAGAAAAATGCCGCCGGAGCCTTCTGGCAGTCCAAAAAACCCCGGCGGTGCCGTATGGTGGAAGATTACAAATCAATGTTACGGCTGCTCAGAAAGACGGGCACAGCCAGCAACGCACCTTCGGCAAAACTGTTGAAGGCGGCTTCGGTAAACGCAGCTAAGAGCATATGAAAATCACCTCGTTTCTGTTTGAAATCAGTGTGGGGCTCACTCGCCGTTAGCGAGAACAATCTCCGACAGGCAGAGCACCGTCAACGTGACGACAAAGCCCAATGCAGCCCAACGCATTTCTCATTCCTCCTCTCTACTCTGTACTCTGCGGTAAAAAGTACTTTTGGTCATATTCAGACGCTTCATCGCTTCGGTGGCGGTCAACTCCTTCCGCCTCCAGCGAGAAACGACTTCATCAAATTCGGACCGCTCAATGGGGCGGCGGCCCTTGTAAATGCCGTTGCGCTTGGCAATGGCGATACCCTCCTGCTGACGCTGGAGGATGTACTCCCGCTCCAACTCAGCAACGGCACCGAACACAGTCAGCATAAAGCGGCCCGTGGGAGTCGTGGTGTCGATGGCCTCCT
>JAJQAS010000020.1 GCA_021203685.1 Clostridiales bacterium
TCTGCCGACAATACTTGAGTGGAGACGCTCCGGGAAGATAGGTAGCGCTAACACAGAAAGCCGTCCGTTTCGGGCGGCTTTTTTGTATCTGACCAAGGGAAAACGGGGAAGCATATGCGATACAAAAACGTCGAAAAAGCCACCTTTCTCAGCCGCCCAAACCGCTTTATCGCTCAGGTGGTGCTGGACGGGGCAGAGACGACGGTTCATGTGAAAAACACGGGCCGCTGTCGGGAGCTGCTCACGCCGGGGGCCACAGTCTACCTGTCGGGGGCGGAAAATCCCAACCGAAAAACGAAGTTTGACCTGATCGCGGTGGAAAAGGGGACACTGCTCGTCAACATGGATGCCCAGGCGCCCAATCAGGTGTTCCGGGAATGGGCGGAAACCGGCGGATTCCTGCCTGATTTGACGAAAATTCGCCCGGAATACCCGTACAAAGAGTCCCGTTTCGACTTCTACCTGGAACAGGGAGAACGGCGGCATCTTGTGGAGGTGAAGGGCGTAACGCTGGAGGAAAACGGCGTGGTTCGCTTCCCGGACGCGCCTACGGAGCGGGGCGTCAAGCACCTGGAAGGGCTGACCGCTGCGCTGGAGGATGGGTTTGAAACGTGGATCTGCTTCGTGGTGCAGCTTTCCCCGGCGCGGTATCTGGAACCCAACGACCGCACCCACCCGGCCTTTGGAGAGGGCCTGCGCCGGGCCAGCGCCGCAGGCGTCCATGTGCTGGCGATGTCGTGCCGGGTGGAACCGGACAGCCTGGACATCGAAGCGCCGGTTCCGGTGCGGTTGTGATAAATCCATCTGCCAACGATAGGGAGTCAGAGAGAATCTCCGACTCCCACATTTTATACAGCGCAGCAGGAAGGCGAACCCCAAACGGGTGCGCAAATATGCAAAAAAGTGCAGACAAAACGGGGCCTTGGCAGCGCCGCTGCCCCGCTCTGTCTGCTGGAAAGGAAGGTCAGACCTTACGGACTGGCTTGGTGAACGGGCAAACGCCCTTTGTTATCTCTGGACGCGGCCAGAACCGTCGCCGCCGGAGAGCTTCTCCACCTCGGAGACGGTGACGCGGTTGTAATCGCCCTCGACGGAGTGCTTCAGCGCGGAAGCCGCCACGGCGAACTCCACGGCGTCCTGGGTGGACTTGCCGTTCAGCAGGGCATAGATCAGGCCGCCGCCGAAGCTGTCGCCGCCGCCCACGCGGTCAGTGATGCGCAGGTGATATTCCTTGGAGAAGCAGTAATCGGTGCCGTCATAGAGCATGGCAGCCCAGTCGTTGTCGCTGGCGGAGATGGAGGTGCGCAGGGTGATGGCCACCTTCTCGAAGCCAAACTTGTCGGCCAGCTGCTTGGCCACGGACTTGTAGCCCTCTTTGTTCAGCTTGCCGCCGTAGATGTCGGTGTTCTCGGCCTCGATGCCGAACACGTCTTTGGCGTCCTCCTCGTTGGAGATGCAGACGTCCACATACTGGCACAGGTCGGTCATGGCGGCGCGGGCCTCGGCACGGGTCCACAGCTTGCCGCGATAGTTCAGGTCGCAGGAAATCTTGACGCCGTTGGCCTTGGCGGCCTTGCAGGCGTCCCGGCAGATCTCGACCACGTTGGGGCCAAGGGCCGGGGTGATGCCGGTGAAGTGGAACCACTCGGCGCCGTCGAAGATCTTCTCCCAGTCGAAGTCGGAGGGAGCGGCCTCCTGGATAGCGGAGTGGGCGCGGTCATAGATGCACACGGAGCCGCGCTGGGAAGCGCCCTTCTCCAGATAGTAAATGCCCACGCGGTCGCCGCCCCGGACGATGTCGCTGGTGTCCACGCCGAAATAGCGCAGAGAGTTGACGGCGGCCTGGCCGATGGCGTGGGTGGGCAGCTTGGTGACGAAGGAAACGTCCATGCCATAGTTGGCCAGGGAGACAGCGACATTGGCCTCGCCGCCGCCGAAGGTGGCCTGCATCTGGTCGTTCTGGAAGAAGCGGTAATAGCCGTTGGGGGCGAGACGCAGCATGATTTCGCCAAATGTAACAATTTTCGCCATGTATTCAGTCTCCTAACTTGCTTAATCTAAAATTTCTTATTTGCCGACCAGATGGACGGCGAAGCCCAAAATCTCGTCCGTGAGATAGATGGCGTTCAGCACGCCGTCCTTCCGGTATTTGGCGGTAGAGGGGTCGAAGGTGAAGCCACGGGCTTCCAGTTTGGCTTTCGCGGCAGGAACGTCCGAGGTGCCGATGGCGATGTGACCGTGGGTGCCCTTGTAGGGTTCCTTCATGGTCTCGATGACCCCACCGGCGAAGAAGGAGCTGTTTCCTTCCTCCACGGACAGACCAAAGAGCAGCTCAAACATCTCGGCGGCCTGTTTGGCCTCCTCCCGGTTGGCTGCGTTCAGGCCCACGTGAGCCAGGGTGTAATCAGCCATTGCGGACTTCCTTGACGATGTCCCGGGACTGGACGCACAGGGCGGTGATCTCGTCCCACTTCTGGTTCTCGATCAGGTCGGCGGTGACCATGTAGGAGCCGCCGCAGGCCGCGATGACCGGACTCTTCAGATAGGTAGCCAGGTTCTTCAGGGAGATGCCGCCGGTGGGCATGACCTTGAACATGGGGAAGGGAGCGCTCATGGACTTGATCTTCGCCAGGCCGCCGGACTGCTCGGCGGGGAAGAATTTGATCAGCTCCAGGCCGAATTTCAGCGCCGCATGGTAGTCGGTGGGGGTGGTGCAGCCGGGATAAATGGGGATGTTCTTGGACTGGGCATAGGCCACCAGTTCGGCGTCGAAGCCGGGGGTGACGATGAACTGGCCGCCGGCGGCGATGGTGGCGTCGATTTGGTCGGTGTTGGTGACAGTGCCAGCGCCCACGATCATGTCGGGGCAGGCTTCCTTCATCAGGGCGATGGCCTTGTCCGCACCGGCGGCACGGAAGGTGACCTCAGCCACCGGAACGTCACCGGCGCAGAGGGCCTTGGCCAGGGGAGCGGCGTCCCGCTCGGGGTTGCTGAGCTTAATGACGGGCACAACGCCAATTTTGGAGATGGCTTCATTCAGTGCGTTCATACAAATTGGCTCCTTTATTCAAATTACACAGGGCGGCACCGCACGATTCGGGAAAGCGGATCGTGCGGTGTTGCCTTTAGATGATTTGTTCGGCCTGGGCCGCGGCGGAGACGTCTTCCACCACGGGGGCCTCCGGGTAGTCGGTCAAGACGGGCATGGGCAGGCTCTGCATATACTGGTGCATGGCCTCGGCCATGACAGGCAAAGCCACTTAAAATCACACTCCGGAGTAAGCAGAGAAGCCTGCGTCGATGGGCAGGATGACGCCGGTGATGGCGCTGGCTGCCTTGTCGTCGCACAGGAAGAACACGCCGCCCAGCAGCTCTTCGCTGTCCACGAAGCGACCGGTGGGGGTACCGGCCAGGATCTTGCCGGAACGAGCGGTGGGGGTGCCGTCGGGGTTGAACAGCAGGGCGCGGTTCTGGTTGGAGACCAGGAAGCCGGGGGCGATGGCGTTGCAGCGGATGCCGGTGCCGGCGAAGTGGGTGGCCAGCCACTGGGTGAAGTTGGAGACCGCAGCCTTCGCGCCGGAGTAGGCGGGGATCTTGGTCAGCGGGATGTAGGCGTTCATGGAGGAGATGTTCAGGATGCAGCCGGACTTGCGCTCCACCATGTCCTTGGCGAAGGCCTGGGTGGGCAGCAGGGTGCCCTGGAAGTTCAGCTTGAACACGAAGTCCACACCGCTCTGCTCCAGGTCGAAGAAGGTCTTTTGGCCCTCTTTGGCCTCATGCTGATACTCGTTGTCGGTCTGGGCACGGGCGTTGTTGCCGCCGGCGCCGTTGACCAGGATGTCGCAGGGGCCCAAGTCGGCCAAGACCTGCTCATGGACGGCGGCCAGAGCGTCGGCGTCCAGTACGTTGGCCTTGTAGCCCTCGCAGATGAAGCCCTCAGCCTTGCACTCGTCGGCCAGCTTCTTGACCGCGTCTTCGTTCAGGTCCAGAGCGGCGACCTTTGCGCCAGCCTGGGCGAACGCGCGGGCCATGGTGCCGCAGAGCACGCCGCCGGCGCCGGTGACGACGACAACTTTACCGGAGAAATCGACATTATAAGGCAGATCAATCATAACAGTTTAGCTCCTTTTCTTGATAGATATTTTTCACCGGGGCGGCTGACAGCCGCCCCGTTTCGTGACAAAACAGATGTACTTATTCCTCGATAACGCCGCCGTTGGCCTCGATCAGGCCGTTGAGGTAAGCGCTGCCCAGGGCGCGGTCATACAGGCCATAGCCGGGCTTGCCGGTCTCGCCCCAAATCATGCGGCCATGGTCAGGACGGAAGTAGCCGTTGAACCCGGTCTCCACCAGGGCCTTGACAATGGCGTTCATGTCCAGGCTGCCCTTCTGGGACAGGTGGCCGGACTCCTCGAAGGAGGTGTCGGGCAAAATCTTCACGTTGCGCAGGTGCATGAAGCCGATGCGGCCCATGGCGGAATACTTGCGCACCATGGCGGGGATGTCGTTCTTGGGGGAGCAACCCAGGGAGCCGGTGCACAGGCACAGGGAGTTGGCGGGGCTGTCCACCAGGGCCAGGAACCGGTCCAGGTTCTCCTCGCAGGTGATGATGCGGGGCAGGCCGAAGATAGGATAAGGGGGATCGTCGGGATGAATGGCCATGACCACGCCGCACTCCTCCGCCACAGGGATGACCAGCTTGAGGAAATACTCCAGATTGGCCCACAGGCCCTCTTCCCCGATCTCTCCGTAGGCGGTGATCAGGTCGCGGACTTCCTCCTGGGTGTAGCTGGAGTCCCAGCCGGGCAGGTGGATGTCGTCCTTCAGGGGGTCCAGGCCCCGCATCTGGTCCCAATACATGACCAGGCTGGTGGAGCCGTCGGCGGCTTCCTTGTCCAGCTGGGTGCGGGTCCAGTCAAAGACGGGCATGAAGTTGTAGGTCACGCACTTGATGCCATACTTGGCGCAGCGGCGGATGGACTCGCAGTAGTTCTCGATCATGCGGTCCCGCTCGGGTCTGCCCAGCTTGATCTCCTCGGGCACCGGAATGGACTCCACCACGTCGAAGACCAGGCCCTTGGCGGCGCACTGATCCACCATTTTCTTGATGCTTTCCTCCGGCCAGACCTCACCGGGTTTGACGTCGTAGACAGCGGAGACAATGGAGCGCATACCGGGGATCTGGCGAATGTCATCCAGGGTGACCGGATCGCTTTCGCCGTACCAACGGAAAGAGCTTTTCATAGTCTGATTCCTCCTCACCTTAGTTTTAGAATTAGAATTGTATAAGTTGCTTCAAGTTTAGAATAGTACAGAATTCTCTATTTGTCAAGCTTGCTCAAGAAACAGGGCAAGATTGTCACCAAACATGTGAAAATTTTACACACTGGGTTTGTGCCTTTCGGCAAAAAACTTCCCTCTGGCCCGGCTGTTTCACGCAAAAAAACAGAGGCCTCCGGAACATCATGTTCTGGAAGTCCCTGCTTTTGCAGAGATAAGCTTCTCGTATCGGCTCGGCAGCGGCTCATTGACCGCTGTTCCCGTCACTCCCCCGCAGGGCGTCGATGGGGTTCACAGAACACAGCGGGGGCTGCCGTGTAGCCCGCTCGCCCTCAGCTCCATAAAACCCCCGGTACCATTCCACAAACCGCCGCAGCCCCACCCGCAGAGGTGTGGAGGGCCGGAACCCCACCGCCTCCTCCAGAGGGCGGGTGTCCGCATAGGTGACGGGCACGTCTCCGGGCTGCATGGGAACCAGCTCCCGGTGGCTGGCGAAGTCGAAGTCAGCAGGCAGCACACCGGCGCGCACCAGCTCCTGCTGCAAAACATCTACAAAGGTCAGCAGGTTCACCGGGCTGCCGTTGCCGATGTTATACAGCCGGCAGGGGGGAAGGGGCAGACCGTCGCCGCCGGTGGCCCGTGGGGGCGGGCTGTCCAGCACCCGCAGGAGGCCCTCCACCACGTCATCGATGTAGGTGAAATCCCGCTGGCAGTTGCCGTAGTTAAAAATGCGGATGGTCTCCCCCCGCCGCAGCTTGTCGGTGAAGCTGAAATAGGCCATGTCCGGCCGGCCGGCGGGGCCGTAGACGGTGAAAAACCGCAGGCCCGTGGTGGGAATGTTGAACAGCCTGGCGTAGGCGTGGGCCATCAGCTCGTCGGAGCGCTTGGTGGCGGCGTAGAGGGAAACCGGCTCGTCCGCCTTGTCGGCGGTGGAGTAGGGGATCTTCTGGTTGTTGCCGTAAACCGAGGAGGAGGAGGCGAATACCAGGTGCTCCACCCCGGGCGCACCGCCGTCATAGGAGTGGCGGCAAGCCTCCAGAATGTTATAAAAACCGACCACATTGCTCTCGATGTAAGCATCTGGGTGGCTAATGGACCAGCGCACCCCGGCCTGGGCCGCCAGGTTCACCACCAGCGTGGGCTGGTACCGGGCAAACAGGTCGGCCACCAGCGTCCGGTCCGCGATGCTGCCCGGTCGGAAGGCCCATCCGGCGTTGGGGTTCGACTGGGCGGCTCTTTCGATCTCCGCCAGGCGATGCTCTTTCAGGGAGACGTCATAGTAGTCGTTCAGGTCGTCTACCCCCACCACGGTGACGGGGCGCTGGCCCCGCAGCAGCGCCAGCACCAGGCTGGCCCCGATGAACCCGGCTGCGCCGGTGACCAGGATGGTAGAATGGGTAGGTTTAGAAAAATCTGTCATGCTGGTACTCCGCAAAATGCTGGGCGGTGCCGCCCAAAAGATGTCTCCATTTTAGCATCAGCACCCCGGCTATGCAACGGAAGTTCTCTTTTTGCCAAAGAAATTACATGATAACGGCGGGAATTTGTACAACTATTTCACAACTGTTCCCCAAACGCACAAAAAGCAAGCCTCCCGGATGAGAGGCTTGCTTGATTTAGCTTTTCACTTTAAGCACTGCGCATTCGGCTTGCAGCGCCCCACTAACAGCTATTTTAGCAGGTGGCGCCGCCTTTGACCTTCTTTTTCAGAATGGCTTCCTTGTCGATGTTGCTGTCCAGCAGCTTTTTGTTGACGTAGTCGAAGCCCAGGCGGGTGACGGTGTCCGCGAAGCGCTCGCCGGTCAGGCCCTCGTCCCGGAACAGCAGGATGGCGCGCTCCACAACGCCCATGACCTCCTCCTCAGAGGTGAAGATGCGGGTCAGCGGCTGGCCGTGGGCCACCTTCTTGCCCCAGCGGCCGCCGATGTAGATGCGGTAGCCGTCCTGATAGTCCAGCGCGCCGAACAGGCACTTGTCCTTGCAGCGGCCGCAGTTGTTGCATTGGGTCGGGTCGATCTTGATCTTGCCGTCCTCCACGCGCGCCACGCTGATGGGGCAGGCGGCCTCCACCTGGCACTTCTTGCAGCCCCGGCACTTGCTGTAGTCAATCATCGGTACCCGCTGGCCCACGATGCCCAGGTCGTTCAGGTTGGGCTTGACGCAGTTGTTGGGGCAGCCGCCCACGGCGATTTTGAACTTGTGGGGCAGGGTCACGCCGTGGTAGCCCACATAAAACGCCTCGTGGAGCCGCTCGGACAGACCGAAGGTGTCGATGAGGCCGTACTGACAGGTGGTGCCCTTGCAGGAGACCACCGGGCGCACCAGGGAGCCGGTGCCGCCGGTCTCCAGGCCGTGGTCGTGGAGGAAGTCCATCACCGGCTGGAGGTTATCGTACTTCACGCCCTGGATCTCCAGGGTCAGGCGGGTGGTCATGGTGACCGCCCCGGAGCCGAACCGTTCCGCCGCCTCGGCGATGGTGCGGTGCTCCTCGGCGGTGATCTTGCCGTTGCGGGTGATGACCCGGACGTTGAACACGTCGGGGTACCGCTTGTCCTGGAGGCAGCCCAGGGCCTTTACCCGCTTGATCTCCGCTGCGGGCAGCGTACCGGTGAACGCCACCTTGACCTCGTTGACAAACAGACCGCCCTCCAGGGCGCGGGTGTTGGTGTAGCCAAAGGCTTTCAGCCGGTTTTGCAGCAGGTAGCCCCGTTTGCCCTTGGCGCAGACCAGCAGCAGCTTCTCATCCTTGCCGATGCCGTCCAGCGGCCCGTTGACGGCGGGCAGGTTGACCCACTGTGCGCCGGGGATGGTGGGAGCCGGGCTGACGTCCAGCACCTTGTAGCCCTTGGCCTTGCCCGCCGCGTACTCGGCGGGGGTAAAGGTCTCGTATGCCCCGCTCAGCTTGTTCTCCAGGATGTAGCAGGCTTGGACAAAGGGGTGGATAGCGGTGGAGAAGGGGGGCGCATAGGCGAAGTCCAGCGTGTCGAAATCCTCCAGCTTCATCCCGGCGGAAATGCCGGTGACGGCGATGTCCACCATCTTATCCACCGCGCCGGGGCCCAGCACCTGGATGCCCAGCAGGGCGTGGGTGGCCCGGTCGGCGATGAGCTTGGTGACGAACACATCGGCGTCGGGGTAATAATGGGCCTTGTCGTCGGTGACGCAGGTGACAGTGATAACGTCGTACCCCGCCGCCTGGGCCTGGGCTTCGGTGAGACCGGTGCGCCCGGCGTTCAGGTCGTTTGCCAGCCGCACCACGCCAGTGCCCAGGCAGCCGCCATAGGTCAGGCTCTCGCCGGTCAGGTTTTTGGCCAGCAGGCGGCCGGTCAGGTTGGCGGTGGAGCCCATGGCGGACCACTGGCTGTTGCCGGTGAGGCTATTGTAGACCTGGGCGCAGTCGCCCACGGCGTAAACGTCGTCGATGTTGGTTTTCTGCTGCTTGTCCACCACGATGGTGCCCCGGTTCATCTCGATTCCGGAATCGGCCAGGAAGCCGGTGGCCGGGCGGACGCCAATGGCAAGCACCACCAGGTCGCCTGCGAAGGTGCCCAGGCTGGTGCGAATGCCGGTGGCCTTGTCGGCGCCCAGCACTTCCTCCAGCCCCGCGCCGGTGATGATCCGCATCCCTTTGGCCTGGAGCTTGCGGCGGATGTAAGCGGCCACTTCCGCGTCAAACAGGTTGGGCATCACCTGGGAGGCCATGTCCACCACGGTGACGCTGACGCCCTTGGCCATCAGGTTCTCCGCGATCTCCAGGCCGATGAAGCCGCCGCCCACCACCACGGCGCTGTGGCAGTTGTTCTGATCCACATAGGCCCGCAGGTCAATGGCGTCGTCGGGGGTCCGCATGGTGAACACGCCGGGAAGCTCTTTCCCCGGCACGTTGGGGACAAAGGGAGCCGCGCCGGTGGCAATGACCAGCTTGTCATAGCCCACGGTCTCCCCGTTGGCGAAGGTGACGGTTTTCTCCGTCCCGTTGACGGAGACGGCCTCCATGCCGGTGCGCACGGTCACGCCGGTGAGACCGGTGAAGCTGGCGGGGGTGTTGACGATCAGTTCCTCCCGGGTCTCGATGTCCCCGCCCACATAGTAGGGCAGGCCGCACCCGGCGTAGGAAATGTCCTGGCT
>JAJQAS010000100.1 GCA_021203685.1 Clostridiales bacterium
AACAGCGTCTGTGCTGAATCGTCACTGTAAAACAGCAGCCTTTTGGTGTATAATGAGGGGAAAGGAGGGCTTGCCATGTATCAGAAAAAGCTCAAAGAAGACATTCGCTGCCCGCTGGAGTATGGGTTGAGCGTGTTCGGCGGGAAGTGGAACTCCCGCATCATCTGTGTCCTGGCGGGAATGGGGACGCTGCGCTACAGCGAAATTCGCAACGAAATGGGAAATATTACGGACGCAGTCCTCGCCTCCACGCTGAAAGGGCTCATCGCCAACGGCATCGTGGAGCGGAGATCCTACGACGAGATCCCGCCCAGGGTGGAGTATTCCCTCAGCGAAACGGGAAAAACCGTCGTGCCCATTTTGCAGAGCATCTGCCAGTGGTCCGGCGTCTTTTATAAGCAAACCTCCGGCGAGGAGATGGCCCACTGCCAGAAGTGCGATTACCACGCATAAGGCCGGCGGAGCCTTTCCTTCCAAAACGAAATCTAAAGCGCAAACAGGGGGCTGGCATCGAGCCAGTCCCCTGTTCATTTTTACTGTTTTACGCTTTCCACAGGCTGTGGAGGTTGCAGTAGGCGTAGACCTCTTCCACCGCGTCTCCCTCACTGAGGGCGAAGGTGGCGGCGGGCTTTTCGCCGGGGGCCAGATACTTGAGCTGGACGCCCTGGGTGGTCTTGAGGGCGATCCACTCGATGTAATGCTCCGGAAGCATGGGATGGTCGACGGAGCCGACGTTCACCTGGACCAGGTTGCCCTCCACCTTATAGGCGGGAACGTGCTTTTCGGTGGCCGCGTCGGTGGTGCCGGGGACCAGCTCGGTCATCTTCTGGCCGCAGCACATGACGGGAACGCCCTTGTCTTTGACCTTGACAACGATGTTGCCGCAGTGCTCACAGAGATAGAATTTCAGTTCCATGGGAAAGTTCTCCTTATACTCAGTAATTTTCCGCCCGGACCTCGAAGAAGGACTGGGGGTGCTTGCACACGGGGCACTCCTCTGGGGCGCTGACGCTCAGCACCATATGGCCGCAGTTGCGGCACTCCCACAGGGTCACGCCGCTCTTCTCGAACACTTCCTTGGCCTCCACGTTGTGGAGCAGCTTGCGGTAACGCTCCTCGTGGGACTTCTCGATGGCGGCCACGCCCCGGAACTGCTCGGCCAGCTCGTGGAAGCCTTCCTCGTCCGCGTCCTTGGCCATCCGGTCATACATATCCGTCCACTCGTAGTTCTCGCCCTCGGCAGCATGGAGCAGGTTCTCGGCGGTGTCGCCCACCTCGCCCAGCGCCTTGAACCACAGCTCGGCGTGTTCCTTCTCGTTGGCGGCGGTCTTCAGGAAGATGTCCGCGATCTGCTCAAACCCGGCCTTTTTGGCCACACTGGCGAAGAAGGTGTACTTGTTGCGGGCCTGGGACTCGCCGGAGAAAGCCTCCCAAAGGTTCTTCTCGGTCTTGGTGCCGGCATAGGGGTTCTTCGCGGAAGCGGCGGGGGCAGCCTCCTGGATCTTGACGAACTTGCTGGCAGGGGCCTTGCACAGGGGGCAGCGGTAGTCAGCGGGCAGCTCCCCTTCGTAGATGTAGCCGCAGATGGTGCACTTACACTTTTCCACCTGCTCTTCGGCGGATTTTTTTTTTTATGTTTCGGCGTCCTCCGAGATCTTCACAAACTTGCTGGCGGGCACCTTGCACAGGGGGCAGCGGAAGCTCTCCGGCAGGGGGCCTTCGTGGATATAGCCACAGACAGTGCATTTCCATTTTTCCATAGTTGAGTCCTCCTTGTTATAATTGACTTTTGTTATACTGGCTGGATAGGAACAGAGCCTTTGGTCCGAAGCCGCAGGCCCCAACGGGGTCAGTCGGCGCAGTGACCGTGGCGGCACTCGTGGCCTTCACCGTGGTGGTGGTGCTCGCCGTGGCCGCCGCAGCCGCCCTCATGGTGATGCCCTCCGTGGTGGCTGCATTGGACGTCCGGGTTGTAGGCCAGATTCCCTGCCAGCAGGGCCTCCACAGCGGCGTCCGCCTCGCCGGTCACGCCGCCATACAGCTTGACGCCGCTGGAGGCCAGAGCGACCTGTGCGCCGCCGCCAATGCCGCCGCAGATCAGGGTGTCCGCCTGCAAGGCGTTGAGCACCTCCGCCAGCGCGCCATGGCCCTGACCGTTGGTGCTGACCACCTGGGAGGAAACGATCTTCCCGTCCTCCACGTCGTAGAGCTTGAACTGCTCGGTGTGGCCAAAGTGCTGATACACCTGGCCGTCTTCATAGGTAACTGCAATTCTCATGATGGTATCTCCCTTTGATTGGTAAAAGGTTTGGTAGATTTCCTGCTTAACGCAGCCCATACTGCAGAAGCGGTTCTCGCCGCAGCAGAGCCGGTATTCCCCGCCTTCGATTTTCAGCGGGCGGCCGTCCACCAGCACATCCGCCAGCTTCTTCCGGGCAGAGTCGTAGATCTTTTGCGCTGTGGTCCGCGCCACCTGCATCCGCTGGCTGCACTGCCCCTGGGACAGTCCCTCCCGGTCGATGAGGCGAATGGTCTCGTATTCATCCACAGTCAGGATGACAGGCTCTTTCCCCTCTCCGCCCTGCAACGGGGCGAATTCCACCGTCTGTGGAAACTGACAAATCAATCTGCATTTTGTGGGGCGAGACATTCTATCACCTCTCTGATTCTGAGCTGTCTCTATGATACCATCGTTTATGGCATATGTCAAGAACTATTTTGGGCATATGCCAAAAATATTGAGGCAGCGGGCAGCTCCTTCCCCTGTCGGAGCAGCCGATTTGGTAATTTCCATTGCTCCACAGGCATAAATCGTGTATACTATGCCTATAAAGTACTGTATGGTGGAGGTGTCACCATGGAAATACGTGTGCTCCGTTATTTTCTCACCGTCGCCAGGGAGGGCGGCATCAACAAGGCGGCGGAGGTGCTGCACATCACGCAGCCCACCCTCAGCCGCCAGCTGGCGGGACTGGAGGACGAGGTGGGCGCAAAGCTCTTTGACCGCGGCTCCCGTTCCCGGGGCGTCACACTGACCAGCGAGGGAATGCTGCTGCGCCGCCGGGCGGAGGAGATTTTGTCCCTGGTGGACCGCACCCAGCGGGAGTTGGCAGAGCAGGACGAGCTGGAAGGGCGCATCCTCATCGGCTGCGGGGAGCTGGCGGCTGTGCAGCTGCTGCCGGAGATGATCTCCGCCTTCCGCGAGACCTATCCCCGCGTCACCTACGACATTTTCACTGCCACCGCAGACGTGGTAAAGGAGCAGATGGAGCAGGGCCTGGTGGACATCGGCATCCTGATGGAACCTATCGAAATCGAAAAATTCGACTTCGTCCGGCTGAAGCGGCAGGAGCGCTGGGTGGTGCTCATGGGGCCGGACGACCCCCTGACCCAAAAGAACGCCGTCAGCGCGGCGGACTTGCAGGGAAAGCCGCTGATCCTCCCCGCCCGGGCCAACGTCCGCAACGAGCTATACAACTGGCTGGGAGACACGTTCTCCCAGTCTCAGGTGCTGTTCACCAGCAATCTGGCCACCAACAGCGCGCTGCTGGTGCAGGCGGGCCTGGGGTACTCCATCGTCATCGAGGGGGCCATCCCCTTTTGGGACAGGGCAAAAATCGCCAGCCGCCCTCTCTCCCCGGCGATCGCCTCGGACAGCGTGTTCGCCTGGAAGCGCAGCCAGCCGCTGACTCCGGCGGTGGCCCGGTTTGTGGAACAAATTAAATGCTTTGCAGGCATAACCTCTCCAAAAAAAATAAGTATTTGATGACGGGCAGTCGAAACCGTATAATAGAAGTGCAGAAAGACCCGCGCTTTCAGGAGGACTGTCCATGACCATCATCGAGCTGACCGCATTGACCCAATCGAGCCAAAAGACGACCGAGGAAAAGCTGCACATTTTGAAGCGGGTCCGGTGGGAGCTGATGGAGGAGCTGCACGGCAGACAGCAGCTGGTCGACCAAGTGGACTATCTGATTTTCCAGCTGCAAGCGGACAAAAAAACGAAAAATTTGCAAGGAGGACGTTGATATGACCGGAAAAACCTTGGTGGCGTATTTTTCCGCCAGCGGCGTGACCGCGAAGGCGGCAAAGGCCCTGGCGGCGGCGGCAGACGCCGACCTGTATGAAATCAGGCCCGCCGTGTCCTACACGGACGCTGACCTGGATTGGCACAGCAGCCGCTCCCGCAGCTCCGTCGAGATGAACGACCTGTCCAGCCGTCCGGCGCTGGCCGACGCGGACGCGAACCTCGCCGGGTATGACACCGTTTTCTTGGGGTTCCCCATCTGGTGGGGCCTTGCGCCCACCATCATCTGCACCTTCCTGGAGCAGTACGACTTTTCCGGCAAGAAGATCGTGCTCTTCGCCACCTCCGGCGGCAGCGGCTTTGGCCGGACGGCCGAGGTGCTCAAAGGGTCGGTCGCGCCGGACGCTATCCTTGTGACCGGTAAGCTCCTGAACGGCAGACAGTCCGCCGCGCAGCTGAAAAAATGGGTCAAGTCACTCTAAGAAAGGGGGCGTCTCATGGCAATCGCAGTGAACCTTTATTACACAGGGACCGGCGGAAACGCCAGAAAATTCGCCCGGGAGATGTTGGAGAGCGGCACGGTTGACCTGATCCGCGCGGAGGCGGGCAACCTTCGCTATGACTATTTCTTCCCCCTGGACGACCCGGAGACGGTGCTGCTCATCGATGCCTGGGAGAACCAGGCGGCTATTGACGCCCACCACGCCTCCCCCATGATGGGAAAAATCGCCGCGCTGCGGGAGAAATACGACCTGCACATGAAGGTGGAGCGGTACCTCTCCGACGACGCTCTCCCCGCCCAGGACGAACAGTTTATCAGAAAGTGAAACGGAGGTTACTCATGGAAAAAATCGTACAGACCGCCGGGCGGAACGCCCTGGGAGACTTCGCCCCGGCGTTCGCTCACTTCAACGACGACGTGCTCTTTGGCGAGAACTGGAACGACCCCGGCATCGACCACAAGACCCGCTGCATCATCACCGTGGTGGCGCTGATGTCCTCCGGCATCACGGATTCTTCCCTCATGTACCACCTGCAGAACGCCAAAAACGCCGGTGTGACCAAAAAGGAGATTGCTTCCATTATCACCCATGCGGCCTTCTACGTGGGCTGGCCCAAGGGCTGGGCCGTGTTCAACATGGCGAAGGAGATTTGGACAGACGAGGCGGCTCCCGCCGACGCGAAAGCCGCCCACGCCGCCCAGATGGTCTTCCCCATCGGCGCGCCCAACGACGCCTTTGCCCAGTACTTCATCGGGCAGAGCTACCTGGCCCCCGTGTCCACCAGTCAGGTCGGCATTTTCAACGTGACCTTCGAGCCGGGCTGCCGCAACAACTGGCACATCCACCACGCCGACAAAGGCGGCGGTCAGATTCTCGTCTGCGTGGCCGGGCGGGGCTACTACCAGGAGTGGGGCAAAGATGCGGTGGAGATGAAACCGGGCGACTGCATCAATATCCCCGTCGGGGTCAAGCACTGGCACGGCGCCGCGCCGGACAGCTGGTTCTCCCACCTGGCGGTGGAGGTCCCCGGCGAGAACGGCTCCAACGAATGGCTGGAGGCTGTGGATGACAGCCAGTATGGGCGTCTGCGCTAAACTCCCCATTGCACACAGAAAATTATAGAACCAAAAGACAGCAGCGGAACACGGTGATTCGTTCCACTGCTGTCTTTTTTTGCGCGATTCTGCTTTTTCGGTTTCGGTTGGCTCCTGCCTGGGCCTTTCGTTTTGCGGCAGAGGGCCTATTCCTTCTGCTCCTCAACGATGGGGGTCGGCTCCTGTTCCGCCCCCTCGGCGGCCGGTTGGTCAAACTTTGCCTCATGCGCCTGTTGTATGAGCAGCTTGCCCTCTTCCTCGCCAAAGATTTCTGCAACCAGCAGGTTGGGGTCTTTTTCCTCCAGCGACTTTCTCAACTCTTCCTCTGACATATTCTCCAAATTTTGAGACGACAGGTCTATCTGAGAGGAAGAGAAATCGGCCCGGTTTGCCTGGCTCCCGCCGCCGTTCGACATGGCTTGCAGCAGCGCGGGCAGCTGATTCAACAGTTCGGGCAGCTTGTCCAGCATCTGGGTCAGCCGGTCTTCCAACACCGCCCGGCGGCGAGCGGCGGGCGGTTCCTCCTCCTGCTCTTCCACCATCTGTTTCAGCTCCTCCGGGCTGAGCGCCATCTCTGTCGCATCTACCTGCATTCGCAGGTCCCGCACCAGGTCCTCCATCTGGGCATAGGTGAACCCTTCGGTGTACTCCGCGCAGTCGTCAAAATCGACATAACCCGCCACATCCTTGGCGTTGTTGTCGAGAAAGTACCTGCGGTGCTGCTGGCCGGGCAGCGTCATCCTGCACCGCTGGAGCCGCTCCCGGAGCAGGCTGGGGATGCCCCGTCCGCTGTCAATGAGGATGAGGAACAGGCGCGAAGCCTCACTTTTTGTCTCCCTGGCCAGCCAGTAATCCCACAGGGACTTCCCAAGGCTGTTCAGCAGTTCCTTCCGGCCAGTCCGGCCCTCCAGCTGCTCCAGCACCAGACAGAGGCCCTTCTTTTTCTCCCAAAAGTCATCCAGCAGGGCGTCCAGCCGCTCCTGGGCGACAGAGACGTTTCCCTCTTCCAGCAAATCGTCGCCGGTGAGCCAAACGCTTCCAAATTCTTTCCCGTGAAGGATGCGAACCATGTGCGCCGCAGCCGCATGGCGGCCACAGCCCTCCGGGCCGGTCAGCAACAGACCGGTGGGGCGTGTGTCTGCCGGCTCATTCCAAAGTTTACCCAGCAAGGCACCCCAGCCAAAGGAGTCGTCCGTCCAGTGGGTTTTCAGGCATTCTTCAAAATCCTCTGAGCGCCCGATGACGCGATCCACCCAGTCCTTTGTTTTTTCTGCTGTCATGTTTCCGCCTCCTTCTGTCCTGTTACCAGCAGTTCCTGCTGCGTTCAAACGCCTCCAGTTCTTCGCGCTCCTGGGTTCTATCGCAGGGCGGGCACTCCTGTTGCGCCTCCGTGAACATCGCCCGGGTCACACGGATATCTCCATTTCTCAATGCCTCGCTGGCAGTGATGTCGGTTTTCTCCGGGTCCACCGACCCGTCATCGGCATAGACCACGGCGGTCTCAATGGCCTGCTGCTTCATCCGGGTAGCTACCTCGTCCCGCAAGGCATTCAGCTCCCAGAAACAGTAGTTATCTGTAGCCTCCGCCATGTCCGCGAAGGTGAAGCCATCCTCCAGCAGCAACCCTGCAAATTTTTTTGCAAAAAATGCCTTCCTGTCCTCCTCCTGGGGCAAGGGGACCCGAATGACACTCTGTATCTTATCCACCAGCGCTTCATCGACCCGGCCGGGGCGATTAGTCGCTGCCACAAAGACCACCTGCTTGTTGGAGTTTTTGAGCTTGCTGTAGGCTTCCAGGAACGCCACGGTCAACCGCTTCTGATAGGTCTCAGTCGCCCGGCGTCGGCTCTTGCAGACTTCCTCGAACTCGTCGATGAACAGGATACACGGGGCGTTGTCAATGGCCTCCTGGGCGGCAATGTCGATCATCTTTTCCGCCACGCCCACCAGGCTGGCGCGGATGTCGCCGCCGTAAAGCGATATGAACTTGAACCCGTGCTCCTCCATCAGCTTGCGGGCAAAGACCTCGATGAGGAAGGTCTTTCCGGTACCGGGAGGGCCGTAAAACAGGTAACTCCTAAATGAAAAACTTCGGAAGGCTTCGTTTGCATTGAACCAGCCGATGGCATCCACATCCTGTACCAGCCGCTCCTTTAACTCTGCCATCCCAACCAGATCGTCAAACCCATAGTTGGGCATGGGCCGGTACCAC
The DNA here is from genome assembly GCA_021203685.1 of Clostridiales bacterium. Taxonomy (GTDB): domain Bacteria; phylum Bacillota; class Clostridia; order Oscillospirales; family Oscillospiraceae; genus Onthomonas. Next base: position 7,837 of record JAJQAS010000100.1, read on the forward strand.
TCCTCGATGGTCTCGGCGGGGACCATCCTGACTGCGTTTTTGGTAACGAACCCGGAGGCGGTTTGGACCGGCTGCCCGGGCGCGGCGGGAACGGCGGCAGTCGGGACCTTCGGCGGCTTTGGACCGGGCGGCGGAGCGATGCTGTTGGCGATCTCTCTGGCAGTCGCTTCGCACTCCATCCGCCGCTGCTCCCATCTGGTGTAAACCGCCCGCTGGGAGAGGTTCTTGTCCCGAATTTCCTCACAGACCCTGGCCGCCTCCAGGTAGAGCAAACATTCCTCCTTGGAGGGGCTGTCGTTTCGCTCCCGTCTGACCCGTTCGGCCTTCCGGATCAGCCCGACGTACTGGTTGTTTTTTTCCGTCATCCATTTGATATCATATTTTCCCATACTGCCTCCTGATTCGCCGCGCCCGGGCGCTTTCCGCCTTTACTGCCCGCCGCCGGCGCGGACGCTGCGCTCAAATTCCTCCAGTTCCTTCCGAATCTCGGTCTGGTCGGTCGGCGGCTGCTCCTCCTTGGCTTCCTGGAACAGCTCCTTCGTCACGCGGACATCGCCCCGCTTCAGCGCTTCGCTGACGGCGATGTCGGATTTCTCCAGGTCCACCGACCCATCGGCGGCACGAACCTGGCCGTCCTCGATGGCCTCCTGCTTCATTTGCGCCGCAATAATATCATGCAGGCTGTCCAGATCCCGGTAGCTGTAGTTGTCCGTTGTCTCCGCCATGTCCTCGAAGGTAAATCCATCCTCCAGGGCCAGCGAGCCAAACTTGCGGGCAAAATAGGCTTCCTTGGCTTTCTCTTCGGGCAGAGGAATGAGGATCCGCCGCTTTAAGCGGCTCATCATCGCCCCGTCCACCTTGCCGGGGTGGTTGGTGGCCCCCATAAAGACCACTCTCTTGTCGGACTCCTTGAGTTTGCTGTAAGCCTCCAGGAACGCCACGGTCAGCCGCTTCTCGTGGCCCTCGGCCTTCTGGTTCCGGCTCTTGCAGACTTCCTCGAACTCGTCGATGAACAGGATACACGGCGCGTTGTCAATGGCCTCCTGGAAGGCGATGTCCACCGTCTTTTCCGCCACGCCCACCAGGCTGGCGTGAATGTCGCCGCCGCTGAGCTGGAGGAACTTGAACCCGTGCTCCTCCATCAGCTTGTGGGCAAAGGCCTCGATGAGGAAGGTCTTTCCGGTGCCGGGAGGGCCATAGAACAGATAGCTTTGCAGCGGGGAGATTTTGAGGACGTCGTCGGTGCGGGTCCAGCCAATGCTGGCCGCTTCCCGGACCAGGCGCGCCTTCAGCTCCTCCATGCCCACCACATCGTCAAACCCGTGGTTGGGCATGGGCTTGTACCACTTCTCGATGGTGTCGGCGGTCACCTCTTTGACCGCGTTTTTGGTGGTGAACCCCGAAGCGGTTTGGACCGCCTGCTGGGCGGGCTTGCCGGAAGCCGCGTTCTGCGCGGGCCTGGTGGGAGGGGGAGTGGGATTTTTCGGGCGTTCCGCCGGCTTCTCCGGGTACGTCGAAAACAGATCCGGCTCCGGCTCTTCCGGTGGTGGGG
>JAJQAS010000023.1 GCA_021203685.1 Clostridiales bacterium
GGTCTACACCAACATCAGCCAGAAGGGCGCCATGCTGGCTTCCGGTCTCCGGCAGCTGGCGGAGGCCAAAGGTCTCCCCATGCAGGTCAACCAGGTCTCTTCTCTGCTGACGGTCTTCTTCACCGATGAACCTGTCACCGGCTACGCCGGGGCCTGCGCCAGCGACTTGGACCGCTTCGCCCGGTACTACCGGGGGATGCTGGCGGGCGGCGTGTACGCGGCCCCCTCCCAGTTCGAGGCCATGTTCCTCTCCAACGCTCACACCGCCGACGACATCGTCCGTACGCTGAACACGGCGGAACGGGTGTTCGGCTCTCTGTAAAACAGCAAATGCGCAATGAAAACCACGCGGGGCGGAGATTTTTCCGCTGCCCGCGTGGTTTTGCGGTTTTGGTTCTTTTTGGGAATTGCGCTCCGTCACCGAAGGAGATTCAGCGCCAGGCACAGGACGAACATACACCCCAGCAACACGAAGGAGCGGTGCAGTGCAAAGTCCTCCGCCGCCTTTGACTCCTCCGTCTGTTCCGTCGGATCCTTCCGGTTCATGTGAATGTGGTAGAGCCGCCAGCCCGACCACAGCAGCAGCCCGATACAGAGGAAAATCAAACACCACAGCACGTTCATTTACGTCACCTGTCCTTCTAAAACGGTAGGTTTTCGATCATCAGAGCGACGCCGAACAGAATCAGCGCAACCGTCACCAGCCGCCGCGCCAGCGTCTCGTCCAGCCGCTGGCTGCTTTTCATGCCCAGGAACAGCCCCACCAGCATCACCGGGTAGGGCAGCAGGGCCTGTCGCACCACCTGGGCGGTGATGATGCCCAACCAGGTATACGCCGCCAGCCGGAAGGTGCTCTCCACAATGAAGACCACGCAAATGGTCCCCTTGAACGCCCGGCTGTCGCTGGTCACACGGCTGACATAAGCCGCCAGCAGCGCCCCCACGCCGTACAGCCCACACAGCAGGCCGGAGAGGACGCCGATGACAGCCAGCACCAGCCTGGATTGCTGCCGCTGTTCCCTCTGCTGCTCCCGGAGCAGCATTTCGATGCCCAGTACCGTGATGACCACGCCGAAAAGCAGCTTGATCGCCTGAGAATCCGCGTTTTTCAGCAGAAGCACCCCGGGGATATTTCCCGCCAGCACCAACAAGGCCAGCGGCCCACAGTAGTTCCACTGGACGGACTTTCGCTCAGACCATGCCACAATGAAGTTGCTGGGATAGACCACCAGCAATTCCACCGGCGAAATGGAAACATTTGCATTGGCAAAGCTCAAAATGCCGGTGAAAACCAGCGTGTTGGCGAAACCGCACAGCCCCTTCACAAAAAAGGCGCACAGCGTCGCCGCGATCCACAGCCCCATCTCTCTTCCTCTTCCCTCGTCAGTAAGTGACCCGGAACTCCCTCTCCGGCGCCGTGGAGATGTCCGTCACCTCCACCCGGTCCACCCGGGCGTAGCGCAGACGGCGAAGGGCCGCCAGCAGCGCGTCCAGGTCGGTGCGCGACCCCTGGACCTCCATCTCCACTGTGCCGTCGTCGCAGTTGCGCACCCAGCCGGTCAGACCCAGTTGGCGGGCGATGTTCGCCGTCTGCCAGCGGAAACCGACCCCCTGCACCTGGCCGTGGAACACCATCCGCCGACGCACGGCGTCAGCCGCCGGTGGGCGGGACGGCGCTTTGTTCTCCTGTCTGCGAAACCAGTCCACGGGTCGTCTCCCCTTTCTTCTTTTGGTGTCGCTCTCTTCTCCGGGGTGGGGAGTGGTTTACAGGCCCAGACTGCCCAGGTTCAGGCCGCCGGTGATGCGGCTCATAGTCTCGGAAGCGTCCTTGTCCGCCTGCGCCATAGCGTCGTTGACGGCGGTGAGCACCATGTCCTGCATCAGCTCCGCGTCCTCCGGGGCCAGAGCCTCCGGGTCGATGGTGATGGACTTGAGCCGGTGCTGGCCTGTGACCACCACCTTCACCGTGCCGCCGCCGGACTGGGCGGAATACTCCCGGTTCTGGAGGTTGGTTTGGTTTTTCTGCATGTCGGCGGACATCTTCTGGGCCTGCCGCAGCATATTTTTGTCCACGCCGCCCATGCCCCGCAGGTTGCGGTTGTTGTATCCTTTTGCCATGGTTCAAACTCCTCTGTTCTTTAATTAGCAATTAGCAATGTGCAATGTGCAATTTTAGCATAAACCGACCTTTTTTCATCGCCCTGCGGCGAGAGGCACAACATTTCTCACTCTACCGTGACAATGTCCTTTCCTTCGCCCTGGGCGAAGGCCAGCAGTTCCGCCATGGGGTCCGCCGCAGTCGCGGACGGCTCCGGGTCGGGTTCGTCCTTTTGAGACGGCGCAGAGCCTTGCCCAGCAGACTCTGACTCTGTATGCGCAGGTTTCCGGGCCGTCTCGCGCTCTCTGGGCGGGGACAGCTGCGGCTTTGAGCCGTTTTCCTCCGGCTTTCCCACCATCAGCTGCACCTGCACCGGGCGGCGGGCTTTGGCTGCGGCAGCCTGCTCCAATTTGGCCCGGCGGTCCTCGCCGGAGAACCACTTTTTTGTCCCCTCATCAGAAACAAACAGGGTCAGCACGCCGTCGGCGTATCGCCCCGACACCATCTGTTTGGAGATAAAGCCGAAGGCGATCGGTCCCACCGCGCTTTGCAGCGTGGGGGCCAGCTCCTGCCAGAACCGGGGGTCTCCCGTCGGCTTGTTGGTCTTTTTCCGCTGCTCCTTCCTGACCGGGGGCTGCGCCGGGCGGACAGGATGCTGCACTGTCTGGGAAACGGGCGGCGATTTGGGGAGGGGAGGTTCCTCCGGGAAAGGCAGTTCTTCCCAGGCGGGAGGCTCCTCCGGGAATGGCGGAACGTCTGCCTGTTCAGGCGGCGACGGTTCCACATCGTGGACGCTCTCAATGGGCGAATCGGGAAGAAACGGCGGCTCCGCGCCTGCCTCCTCTTGAGAGGGAACCGGTTCGGAAGTCGGCTCCTCCTCAGGTTCATCCACCTGGGACGCCCCCTCAAAAGGGTGACTGGTCCCGCCGCTCAGCTGCCCGTTGGCCCAGGCCGCCTCAATGCGGCTGAGCCGCTCGGAAAGGCTCAGCACCGAGCCGTCCAGCCTCCGGTCGCACAGCTGGATGATGCACAGCTCTGCGTCGGTACGCCGGTTGGCGCTGGTTTTCAGCTTGGCCTGGGTGTCCTGGAGCAGAGTCAGCATGTGCAGAAGCCGCTGGCTGGAGAGCCCCCTCGACAGAGCCTGCATGGTGGCCTCGTCGTATCCCCCGGCCATCAGGCCGGGAGCGCTGCCGCCGGTGGTCTGCCGCAGCAGCAGGTCCCGGGTCAGCCCCGCCAGCTCGGAGAGCACCGCGCCCACGTCCTTGCCGGCGGCATACAGCTCCCCCAGCTCGGTCAGGGCCTGGGCGGTCTCTCCCCGGCGGATGTGGTTCATGATGTGGGCGGTTTTGGTGTTGCCTGCCAGGCCCAGCGCGTCCAGCACGGCGTCCTTGTCCACCCGCCCTCCGGACACCGCGCACTGGTCCAGCAAGGAGAGTGCGTCCCGCAGCGCGCCGTCCGCCAGCCGGGCCAGCAGCGCGGCACCGTCCTCGGTCAGGTCGATGCCCTCCGCCTGGGCGATGTACCGCAGGCGGTTCTGGATGTCGGCGGGCTGGATGCGCTTGAAGGAAAAGCGCTGGCACCGGGATAAAATGGTGGCGGGGACTTTGTGCAGCTCGGTGGTGGCCAGAATGAACATCAGGTGTTCCGGCGGCTCCTCCAAAATTTTCAACAGGGCGTTGAAGGCAGCCACCGACAGCATGTGCACCTCGTCGATGATATACACACGGCGGCGCACCGCTGCGGGGGCGTAGATCGCCTCGTCCCGCAGGGCGCGGACCTGATCCACGCCGTTGTTGGAGGCGGCGTCCAGCTCCACCACGTCCAGGATGGAGCCGCTGTCGATGCCCCGACAGGCGGCGCACTGGCCGCAGGGGTTCCCCCCTACCGGATGTTCACAGTTTACCGCCTTAGCCAGCAGCTTGGCGCAGGTGGTCTTGCCGGTGCCCCGGGTACCGGTGAAGAGGTAAGCGTGGGACAGGTGGCCGGTGGTCACCTGCTTTTTCAGCGTCCGGGTGATATGGGACTGCCCCACCACGTCGTCAAACGTCTGGGGCCGCCATTTGCGGTACAGGGCCTGGTACACCGTTCCCACCTCCAGTTTAAGCTGCTAGCTCTTAGCTGTTAGCCGTTAGTAAGGCACTACAAGGCAGCAGCATAGCGCTCAAAAAAAAACACTGTCACGCTAAAAACAAAAAAAAGAAGCTGTTAGCTGCCAGTTCTTAGCTCTTAGCTCTTAGTCACACACTTCCAAGCTAAAAGCTAATAGCCAATAGCTAATAGCTAATATAAACACTCCGGCAGAGTTTGGAAACGGCTGTCTGCGGCACACAACAGGGTCCGCTTAAGGCTGCTCGGTTCCCCGCCTGACCTGGTTCACGGTCTGCCGTTGCGCAGGACCGTCTCTTCGCCCCGCCGGAGCTACCGCGTATTGTACCACGGTTTGCTGTCTTTGGCAAGAGGAAATTTTGCAGTCTGAGGATTTTTTTTCGCCGGGGCGCGGAAAGCGAGACGCTCTTGCGGCAAAAGCTTGTTCCTATATGAACAGTTTGTTAAGACTTTGTTCTCATTTCGCAAACGTTCTTCCCTTTTCCCCTTCGATATGCTAAACTTGCTGCAATTTCTTTCGCTGTCGGACGGCGCGGCGCGGCCTTGCGGAAACCATCGTTTTTCTCTGCCTGTCACCGACAAGGCCGGGATGCGTCTGCCCGAGGCGAAAGACGAAGCGGATTCATTCCCATATTTTCCGTTCTTTTTTCAAAATTCGTCCAATTCCCAGTGGAACTCTTTCTCACTTTGTGATAAACTATTCGCAAGATGAGAGAACTTCGGTTTTCCGCACTGGGAGGAAGCCCTTTATGAAACAGAAAAAAATCGTGATCCCTCTGCTACTGGCCGCGCTGGCCGCCATCGCCGCCCTGGCAGCCTGGCTTTACTGGCGCAGCGACTGGAAGGCCCCCACCCTTGTAGTCGCGGAGGAATTTGAGGCCGACTATGGCGCCCCTGTCTACCTGTACCAGTTGGTGGAGCAGGCGTCAGACCGCAGCGACTACACCCTGTCCTTCTCCGGCGACGGACAGATCGACGAAGAGGAGAAGTCCATCACCTTCCCCAAACCCGGCAGCTACTCCGTGGAGATCACCGCCTCTGATGTCCACGGCAACACCTCCACCGCCACCGTCACCGTCACCGTGGTAGACCGGGTGGAGCCGGAACTGGAGGCGGAGGATCTGACAGTCTACCTGGGGGACGAAGCTCCGGATTATCTCGACTACGTCACCGCCACGGACGAGGTAGACGGCGACCTGACCGACGCAGTGCAGGTCAACAGCACCCAGGTGGACCTGGATACCCCTGGCCAGTACGAGGTCACGTACTCCGTGTCGGACAGCTCCGGCAACAGCGCCAGCTGCACCGCCACCGTCACTGTGACCCAGCAGCCCGCCCAGGAGATCACCCTGAGCCGGACAGAGCTGTACCTTTCCGGCAACGAGTACGAACAGCTGGAGACGGCGATCTCCCCCGCCGACTGGGAAGGAACCATTGTCTGGAGCAGCAGTGATACCTCGGTGGCCACTGTGTCCGATGGACTGGTGGTCTGGGCCGGCGAGGGGACCTGCACCATCACTGCCGCGGCGGATGACGTCTCCGCCCAGTGCCAGGTGACCTGCGCAGCGCCGGCAGTCACCTCGATTTGGCTGAGCCAGCACACGCTGGGCCTGGAGGAAGACGAGGACGCCACGCTGACCGTCACCATTTACCCCTCCAACTGGTCCGGGGAGATCACCTGGACCACCAGCAACGCCTCTGTCGCCACGGTGGATTCCAGCGGCAAGGTCACCTGGGTGCGGGCAGGCAGCTGCACCATCACCGTCACCGCCGGAGAGCAAAGCGACAGCTGCGCTGTCACCTGTGGGGCTGCATCTGCATCCACATCCATTATCGACGACCTGCTCAACGGTCTGTTTGGAGAAAATTAGCTATTAGCTGTCAGCTTTTCGTTTGGCTGTGCTGGGTTTTTCGCTGCTTTTATTCTTTAACAGCACCAGACAAACGGCTGCGTTGAGCGACTCATTCTTACCTTCTCGCTTACAACGTTTTACAATGGCTATTTCGTTATTAGCTCTTAGTGTTTCCTTTTTCACTCTACGTTTTCCGCTTGCAGCGCCTGACTAACAGCTAACGGCTAAGAGCTAACAGCTAGCACGAAAGGGGGTCCCCATGTCCATACCGCTTCCGGAAACCGTGAGCTGCATCCTCGGCCAGCTGAACGCCGCCGGGTACGAGGCATACGCTGTGGGAGGGTGCGTGCGGGACTCCCTGCTGGGCCGGACACCGGAGGACTGGGACATCTGCACCTCCGCCCTCCCCCAGGAGGTCATGGCGTGCTTTCCCCAGTGCAAGATTCATACGGTGGGGCTGAAACACGGAACCGTCCTGCTGATGCTGGAAGGCCGGGGGTACGAGGTGACCACTTACCGGACAGACGGCCCCTCCAGCGACCACCGCCACCCGGACGGGGTGCAGTTTGTCCGCAGCCTGGAGGAAGATTTGGCCCGAAGGGACTTCACCATCAACGCAATGGCCTATCACCCGGTTCATGGACTGGTGGACCCTTTTAGTGGGCAGACAGACCTGGCGGCGGGGATCGTCCGCTGCGTGGGCGAGCCAAAGCGCCGGTTCCGGGAGGATGGGCTGCGCATCCTGCGGGGGCTGCGCTTTGCCAGTCGGTACGGCTTCCAAATTGAGACGGAGACGGGCGCGGCCATCCGCCAACAGGCGGAATTGCTGCAATTCATCTCCGGGGAGCGGATTTTCGCGGAATTGAAGGGATTCCTCGCCGGAGAGGGGGCGGCGCAGCTGTTGCTGGACTACCGGGAGCCTTTTGGCGCAATCATGCCGGAGCTGGTCCCCATGTTCGGCCATCCTCAGCACAACCCCCACCACTGCTATGACGTGTGGGGACACACCTGTCACGCGGTGGGTCAGGTGGCGGGGGACCCGCTGCTGGGCCTGACCATGCTGCTCCACGACGCGGGGAAACCCCGCTGCTTCACCCAGGACGAGAACGGTGTGGGGCACTTTCACGGCCACCCGGCGGAGAGTGTGAAAATCGCAGCGGACATCCTGGCCCGGTTCCACTGCGACAACCGGAGCAGGGACACCATTCTGACGCTCATCGCATGGCACGACCGGGTGCGGGTTTTTACCCGGCGGTCTGTCCGTCGGATGCTGTCCAGCCTGGGCGAGGAAAACGCCCGGCTGCTGTTCCGGGTGATGTACGCCGACGCCCGGGCGCAAAGCCCCGCTACGCTGCCCCAAAAACTGGCTGGACTGGCGGAGGGAGAGCGTATCCTGGAGGAGCTGCTGGCGGAGAAAGCCTGTTTCACCCTCAAGGACCTGGCCGTCTCAGGAAAAGACCTGTTGGCTCTGGGCTATCCCGCCGGGCCGGAGCTGGGGGCGGCGCTGAACGCCTTGCTGGAGGCGGTGGTGGAGGAACGCCTTCCCAATCAGCGGCAGGCGCTGCTGGACGCTCTCCCCGCGCTGGAGCAAAGCGGCCAGCTTCCCCCCAAATGGACCAAAAGCGAGTAAAACAGGCCAAATGTCGTTCTTTTAGAAAACTGTCCTGAATTTTAGAGAAAATAGTGGACAGTTTTTTGTGAAACAACGATATATTTCAGCGAAATGATTCGTTTTAGCGGTTAAATCTGTTTTTTATTGAACAAAACAGAGGAAAATCATCAGTCGTCTTTCCTCTTGCCAGAATAACCTTCCTGCGGTAAAATAAAAGGGCAGGCGCGGAGGTGGCGCTCCGCGCAAAACCGTTATTCTACAGATGAAGTGAGGTAAATCTTATGGCAGAATTCAAAAACGCAGTCAGGCGCATTGGCGTGCTGACCTCCGGCGGCGACGCCCCCGGCATGAACGCAGCCGTCCGGGCGGTGGTGCGCGCCGCCATCTACCGCGGCATCGACGTGGTGGGCATCCGCCGGGGCTGGAGCGGCCTCATCAACGGCGACGTGATCCACATGACCACCTCCGACGTGGCCCACATCATCAACCGGGGCGGGACCATCCTGTACACCGCCCGCAGCGATGAGTTCCGCACGGTGGAGGGCCGCAACCTGGCCTACCGCACCTGCAAGCTGCTGGGGCTGGATGGCATCGTCGCCATCGGCGGCGACGGCACCTTCGCCGGCGCGCTGGCGCTGGCCCGGGAGCATCCCATCTCTGTGGTAGGCATCCCCGGCACCATCGACAACGACATCGGCTGCAGCCACTACTGCATCGGCTACGACACCGCCGCCAACACCGCCATCGAGTGCATCGATAAGATCCGCGACACCATGCAGTCCCACGAGCGCTGCTCCGTCATCGAGGTCATGGGCCACCGGGCGGGCAACTTGGCGCTGTATGTGGGCATCGCCACCGGCGCCACTGCCGTTCTGGTGCCCGAAGAACCCTGGGACTTTGACGAGGATGTGGCCGAAAAGATCCGCTCCGCCCGCCTGGCGGGCCGCACCAACTTCATGGTGGTAGTGGCCGAGGGCGCGAAGCGCAAGGCCGATGGCAGCCTGGACAACGAAGTGGTAGGCGGCGGCAGCGCCGGTCAGCAGGTGGCCGACATGATCCGCAGTGAACTGGGCCTGGACCCCCGCGTCACTGTGTTGGGCCACATCCAGCGGGGCGGCGCCCCCTCCGCCCGTGACCGTGTCACCGCCACCCGTATGGGTTACTTCGCAGTGGAGGCCCTGGCCAACGGCAAGACCAACCGGGTCATCGTCCACCAGCACGGCGGCATCACTGACATCGACATGGAAGAGGGCCTGAAGGAGAAGAACACCCTCAACGAGGACGAAAAGACCGTTCTGAAGTCCATGACCGGCGCGGTGTAAGCTGTCCATATTCCCCATCGTTTTTTGAAGCAAACGGCCCCGCCGGTTTTCCGGCGGGGCGCATTTTGTTTTTTTTGAGGATCATGTTCCTTTTTGCCCTTGTGCGGCAGCGTCTCCTGTGCTACAATTATTATGATTGAGCGGCTTTCTCATCCGGGTCCTCCCCCGCGAAAATCTCGCAGGCGTCCAGGGCCAGGGTGACCTCCTCCTCTGTGGGCGGCAGCAGACCGAAACAGGTCACATGGATGCGGTAGGAGTCCACGCCGTTGTCCTGGTCCGAGAACCAAAGCATCCGGGCTTTCTGGTTGTTTTGGCGGATCTGGAGGGCCGTTTCCCGGCCGTGTTCCCCCCTGACGGCCGCCACCATGACCAGGTAGGGGTTTCGCCTGACAAAGGCAAGATAACGTGGAAGCTCCTGCTCCCCGACGAAGGGCTGGACCAGCGCCCATCTGCCTCGTCTGCGGGCCACATCGCGGAGGAGCGGACTCAGTACCCGAACATCCTCTTCCCGGTCCGCGTAAATGACGAATCGGACTATGATCCACCTCCACTTCCCGTGTGCGACCGCTGCTGTCAGCGCGGCCATCCATTGTTTCTCTAACTGAATGAAATTTACCATCTTTTCAAGCTATTTGCAAGTGGTTCTGCTTGAACGGTCAATATTTGGCTTAAACGGTCATACGATGTAAATTTTTCGCAAAATAAGAGGCGGTTTTTGTGCATTTTGCTATAGTAGAAGACCTTGACGCGGACCGAGCGCGCCTGACCGACCTGATCGACAGAGACTGTGCCGACCACGATGAGACCGCAGAGTTCTCCCTTTACACCAACGCGGCGGATTTCCTGGCAGACTTCCGCCGGGGCTTTTGCAGCGCCGTTTTTCTGGATATCATGCTGGGCGGCGGAATGAACGGCATCGAAACCGCCTGGAAGGTCCGGGCACAGGACGAGTATCTGCCGGTCATTTTCACCACTACGGAAAAGGGCTATGCCCTGGACAGCTACGGCATCCACGCCCTGGATTTCCTCGTCAAGCCAGTGCAGCCGGAGGCCCTCGCCTGGTGCCTGGGTCGGCTGCGGAGCGAGGCGGCCGCCCCGGAATACCTGGCCGTGCGGGGCAAAAACGCAGAGGGACGAATGGCGTCCCCCCACTGCGTGCTGCTGAACGACCTGACGGACACCGAAGCCGTCTCCCGGGGCTGTGTGCTCCACACTGTAAAGGGGGATGTTTTTACAGACCAAAAGCACATGGAGCTGATGAACCTGCTCCCCAAAACCGGTCGCTTTTATGAATACGCCCGGGGAATGTCAGTCAACTTCTCCCATGTGGTCTCCATCAGCGCCAGGGGAGACATCCTGCTGAAAGACGGACGCCAGCTCTTTTGCAGCCGGCGGAAAACCAAGGAGACCATCGAAGCCTTCCGACAGTTCCAGTTCGCGCAGCTGCGCACAAAGGGGGTTTGAGCATGAACTCCTTTTGGGTGGCGTTCTGCTACGCGACGGTGGGCACACTCCCCTACCGGCTGATCGCCTATTACCCCTTCCGAAAGCAGCTCCGCTTTCCGGCCTGGGTGGTCGTCCTGGTGGTGGGCGTGGCTCAGCTGGCGCAATCGTTCCTCTACGCACTGCTGTCGCCGCTGGGCGGCAACAAGGTCACCCTGATGGAGGGCATCTTTGTACCGGCCTGCTTCGTCATCTTCCTTATCTGCGTCCGGGCAGACCGATGGAAAGTGCTTTTCCTTTACATCTTTGTCTTTGACTACATCTCCATGGTTTGGGGGACGGCACGGTATCTGGAGTGCCTCCTCTTTTACAGCCCGGACATGACCTTTGACACCATCAGAAACACACTGTTCCAGCTGACCATTTTGGCGGTGACCTGCCCGTTCATCTTGCTGTTCCTGAAGCGGACAAAGGACCAGGTGTTCTCAACAGAGGCCCCTGCCTTCTGGCGCATGATCTGGATTTTACCCACCCTGACCACGGTGATCGTTACGCTGTACAACGGAGATCATACCCCGGAGAATGTACATCAGTTCCGGTTTTTCCTCGCCTATATTCTGCTGTTTCTGGAGACGTTCGCCGTGTACTATGTCCTGCTCCGCGCTCTGGAGGGAATCCGCCTCCAGGCGGCCCTGGAGGAAAAGAACCGGCAACAGGCAAACCTGCTGGCCCTCCAGCGCACCCAGTACAGCCAAATCGCCCGCTACATCGACGAGACCCGCCAGGCCAGGCACGACTTGTCTCAGCATCTTCGGCTCATCAACCAGTATCTCAACACCGGGAGCCAGGATGCCCTGCGGGAATATGTGGCCCACTATGAGGAGTCCCTGCCGCCGACCCGGAACATCACCTTCTGCAAAAACTACGCCGTCAACACCATCGTCTGTTATTATTACGAGGAAGCCCGCCAGTCCGGCATCGACTTTTCCTCGGGCCTCGAGCTGCCGGAGGAGCTCCCCATCAGCGAGCCGGAGTTCTGCTCCATGCTGGGAAACTTGCTGGAAAACGCCCTTCTCGCCTGCCGGGCGGCGAAAGAAGCCGCGCCCTTCATCCGCATCCTGGCAAAGACAGAGGGCGACACCTTGTTGCTCACCATCGACAACACCTGCCTCCAGGAGCCGACCTGGCAGGACGGGCGGCTCCGCTCCTCCCGGCACGAGGGGTTCGGCCTGGGGACTGCTTCTGTCCACGCCATCGCCGTCAACCACAACGGCGACGCCAGCTTCCAGTGGGAGGACCAGGTGTTTTACGCCTCGGTGTCGCTTTCATTGACAGCATAACAAAATCATATTTTGGTACAAACAGCGGAGTACATATCGTGGATATGCGCTTCGCTGCTATTTTTGGGGCCAGCGTCTCTTCGGCAAAGCAAAATTTCCCGCCAACTGGTCAAAACCACTGGTAATACCCGGTTGAAGCTGGTATAATGGGTAAAAAGAGGAAAGAGAGCATCTACCATGACAAAAAGCGGAGAAAAAACACCGGCCAGCCGCTGGACCTGTCCCAACTGCGGCCGGGAAAACGGCCCGGAGATGGTCTGTTCCGGCTGCGGCTTTGACGAGAGCGTCAACTACCTGGCCCACCTCACGCTGATGCCGCTGCCGCAAGCGGACACCCGCTCCAATGGGAAAAACGCGGACGACCAAACCGCCCGCCTTGCGGAAATCGAGGAGACCATGCGGCGGCTCCAGGCGGAGAAAGAACGTATCCAGGCGACGGAACAGCAGAAACGCGCCGCGGAGGAAGCGGCGCGAAAACAGGCAGAGCAGGAGCGAGAGCGTAACCGCGCGCTGGACGAATACGAACGCCTGGCAAAGGAACGCCAAAAGCGGGCTGCGGAAAGTCAGCGCGAGCTGGATGAAATCAAACGCATGGCGGAGGATTTACAGCGGCGCGAAGAGGAGGCAGAGCGGCGGGAACAGGAAGAAGCCAGGCGGCAGGCGGAATTCTGGGAACACGCAAAAAAACGTAGACAGCGGATTGCTATCATTGGGGCATTCGCTGCGGTGTTGGTGATTCTACTGCTTTGGCCCCACTTATCTACGGTAAGTGGAAGCATCATGGGTGATGTTGGTAGTTCAGGCAGCACATCCCTGGATGGGGTCACGGCAAAGGAAGACATCACTGAAATCTACTTCCTGAATACCTTGAAGGATGCACCGAAAGATGCGGCAGACCTATCTCAGTCGGGGGACAACAGTGTCTTGTGTTGGACAGAGGGAACGGTGCAGTATATCGCCGGAAAAGGTAGCATTGTGGGCGGAAATTCCTGCGCAAATCTGTTTTCAGGGTATTCAAATGTGTCAGCGATCCATTTTAACGGGACGTTTGACATTGCCAATGTATCGTATATGAGCTATATGTTTTACAACTGCTCTTCCCTGACGGAACTGGATGTGTCGGATTGGGACACCTCCAACGTGACAGATATGCGCCATATGTTCGATGGATGCTCCGCGCTGACCGACTTTGACCCCTCCTGGCTGGACACCTCCAACGCGGACACCACGGATATGTATACCGGTACCCAGTGGGATGAGACAGAAGACCTTTCTGATGAAGGTGACCTTTCCGATACAGACGATGTTTCTGAGACAGACGACCTTACCGAAGAAGTGAGCAGCGGGGTTTTGGATATAGGAGACTTTACTGACAAAAAATCTCTGGACAGGGTCACAGCGCGGGAAGATATTACAGAAGTTTATTTTTTGAACTCCCTGGCGAACGCGCCGGAAGATGCGGCTGACCTTTCTGCGGCGGGAGACGGCAGCGTTTTGTGCTGGACGGAAGACACAGTGCAGTACATTGCCGGATACGGCGGAGTGATTGGCGTCAGCGGCTATTTACTTGGATCAGAAGCTACCCAATCCTGCTGTGAATTATTTCATGGTTATACAAATATGACTGCTATCCACTTTGATGGAAATTTTGATACCTCCAATGTACGGGATATGCGTTATATGTTTGCTAACTGTGCTGCTCTGAAGGAGGTAGACATGTCCAGCTTGGATACCTCCAACGTGGTAGATATGGGTGGTATTTTTTATAATTGTAGCTCCCTGACTGAATTGGACCTATCCGGCTGGGACACTTCCAATGCGGATGGCATGTGGATGATTTTTAGCGGTTGCTCTTCTCTGGCAGAATTGAATCTATCTGGCTGGGATACTTCCACCGCGACATATATGAACGAAATGTTCGACGGTTGCTGCGCCCTGACCTCCCTGGATGTGTCCGGCTGGGATACCTCCAACGTAACATCTATGAGCAAGATGTTCCACGGCTGCAACGCGCTGACCTCCCTGGATGTATCCGGTTGGGACACCTCCAGTGCAATATATATGCAAGATATGTTTTACGACTGCAACGCTTTGACATCGCTGGATGTATCCGGCTGGGACACCTCCAACGTCACCGACATGAGCTTGATTTTTACACACTGCCACGATTTGTCAATCACAGTCGTTTCCGGCTGGAACACCTCCAACGTGACCAATATGTATGCGATGTTCGACGACTGCGACACTCTGACCTCTCTGGACCTGTCCGGCTGGGACACTTCCAACGTCACGGACATGGGCTATATGTTTGCCTATTCCAACGCTCTGACAGGCTTGAATCTGTCCGGCTGGGATACCTCCAATGTGACCAATATGGAAGGGATGTTTTACAACAGCGCTTCCCTGACCGACTTTGACCCCTCTTGGCTGGACACCTCCAACGCGGACACCACGGATATGTACACCGGCACCCAATGGGAATAATGGCTCTGCCGACGGGCTTCCAGCCTCACAGCGGCCTCCGTGCCGAGCGAACGGGCAGCTGGCGGCGCACCTCGTCCACCAGGTTCAGGTCCAGCGTGACATCCACCGCGCCCGGTTCCGTCCCCGCCTGGGCCATCACGTCCCCCCAGGGGTCGCAGACGATGGAGTGGCCGTAGGAGACGTAACCGGCGCTGAGATTCTGGGCGGGGGCGGCCCCCAGGGTATAGAGCTGGTTGTCCACCGCCCGGCTGCGAAACAGCAGTTCCCAGTGGCGGGGGCCGGTGGTGCGGTTGAAAGCGGCGGGGACGAACACCGCCTTTGCCCCCAGGTCCGCCGTCCGCTCAAAGAGGGCGGGGAACCGCAGGTCGAAGCAAACCGCCAGCCCAAAGACGCCGAACTCCGTCTCGAACACGGCGGGGGCTTCGCCGGGAGAAAGGGTCTCCGATTCCATAAAGTGCTGTCCCCCGTCGATGTGGATGTCAAACAGGTGCATCTTCCGGTAGCGGGCCGCCTGGCGGCCCTGCCGGTCAAAGACAAAGCAGGCGTTGTAGATGCGCTCCCCTTCCCGCTCCGGGAAGGTCCCCCCTACCAGCCAAATGTGGTTTTCCCGGGCAATGGCGGAGAGGGCCTGCCAGATGGGACCGCCCGCCGCCTCCGCGTAGACGGGGAACGTTTGGGTGTCGTAGGGGCAGCAGAACATCTCCGGCAGCACGGCCAGGTCCGCGCCCCGCGCTTTGGCGGCGACTACCGCCTGGGCGGCGGCGGTCAGGTCCCGGGTTTTCTCCCCCATTACCAGCTGTTGCAGCAGACTGACTTGCATCGAAAGCACCTCCAAAATAATATGCAATGTACAATGTGCAATGACACGGGATCTCCGGCCATTGCACATGTTCTATTTCCCCTGTTCAAAGGGCGAAATTTCTGTTATACTGACTCCAGAAGCACAAATCGCGTTCCAAAGGAGGGATATCCCATGACAGCCCAGTTCCAGCGCAAACACAAAGAGGCCCGGCCGGTGCTGGCCATCTGCTACGACTTCGACAAGACCCTCTCCCCCGACGATATGCAGGCCCAGGGGTACATTCAGTCTGTGGGCTACGATGTGGACGCCTTCTGGGCGGAGTCCTCCGCCATGGCGCGGGCCAACGGCATGGACCGCAACCTGGCTTATATGTACAAAATGGTGAAAGAGGCCGAGGGCCGCTTCCTGTTCAACCGGGAGACCCTGGCGGAATACGGCTCCAAGGTGGCTCTGTTCCCCGGCGTCGAGGGGTGGTTCGAGCGCATCCGGGCCTACGGCCGGGAGCAGGGGGTCATCGTGGAGCACTACATCCTCTCCTCCGGCCTGAAAGAGATGATCGAGGGCACCAAAATGGCGAAAGAGGGCGCATTCGAGCAAATCTACGCCAGCTGCTTTTTCTACGATGAAAACGGCATTGCCCAGTGGCCCGCCCAGGCCATCAACTACACCAGCAAGACCCAGTTTCTGTTCCGCATTGAGAAGGGGGTGCTGGATGTCAACGACCCCGGCGTCAATGACTTTTTTCCGCCGGACCAGAAGCGGGTACCCTTCCGCAACATGGTCTACATCGGGGACAGCGACACCGACATCCCCTGCATGAAGCTGGTGAACACCTACGGCGGCCACTCCATCGGGGTCTACGACCCCGTCTCCAACGACCGGGCCAAGGTGAACCGGATGCTCTGCGACGACCGGGTGCGCTACATCGCCCCCGCCGACTACTCCGAAGGCTCCGAGCTGGACCGGCTGCTGCGGGCCATCATCGCCAAGACCGCCGCCTATGAGCGGCTGGAGGAGAAGCACGTCAGGGATTATGCCGAGGCAAAAAATCCGTAAATATGGTTGTTTTTCACCTATTTTGAGAATATGATCTTTATGTAAAGTAAAACAACTTGTCAAAAAATCAAGCTCACACTCCTCCGCCAAAGGAAGCACAAGAGGCAGTTTGTCACGGCACAGTAAGTGTAAAGCTAAATACCTTTGCGCGCAATTTGTCACAGCAGCGACATCCCCAGCCCCACCGCCAGGGAAATTACGCCGGAAAGGGCCAGCAGCGTGATCTTTTTCAGGTGGAACCGGCTGAACAGGTACTGGTCCAGTGCAAAAATGGCGATGGAGACAACCCCGCCCATCAGCGGCGGCCAGCTGTACTCCTCCCCGATGGAGAGGTTTTCGTAAAACATGGAGAGGGCCACGCTGAGCAGCAGCCCCACGATGATGGGCCGTATCCAGCGGCGCAGCAGGTCGAAGAAGCTGATGCGTTCAAAAGTCGTGTACAGGTGGAACACCGCGATAAAAATCAGGCCAGACGACGTGATGGAACAGGCCAGACCGGTCACGGCCACCATCCAGCCCCCCAGCACGGTGCCGGTGACATGGTAGCCCACATAGTAACCGATGCCGCTGAGGGTCTTGCACAGGATGGAGCCGGGCAGGGCGTTGACAATGGGGACCAGCTGGTTGTAAAATTCGGAGCTGGAGATCATGTCGTCGGCCACAAAGATGCCGTCCGCCACCGCCAGGTAGGCGTCTCCGCCGCCGAAGGAGATGACCGCCGAGAGCAGCGCCTTGGGGATGAACAGCGGCGCGTCCTGGGCGAAGAACAGCGCGGGGATCGACAGGATAATCAGAAACAGCAGCCACGCCCCCACGTCCTTGACCAGGGGTTTCACGTTCAGATTCACGTCTTGGTTGCGGTTGCGCCCGTCCCGGTAGTAACAGACCATGCTGAACACGCTCAGCAGCACCATGACCATCTTGATGAGGTTCAGCGAACCGTCGAAGCTGATGAATTTCCAGTTGCTGATGCGCAAAATATAGAGGACGGAGACCGCCACGGCGATGGGCCACCGCCGTTTGCTGGTCCAGTGGCCTCCCACGTAGAAAATCAGGAAAAACGCGATGGCCAGCACGTTGATGGTGGACAGCTGGAACAGCGGAGAGCCGTCCAGCCCGAGGATTTTATAAAAATTCTTCGCACCGGTCAGCAGAAAGACCAGGGCGATGATGAGGTAAACGCCCCACGCCGGCAGGTCCTTCACGCTCTCTTTCACGGTGCTGCGGATGTAAATGCCCAGCAGAAAGACGATATAGGCGGAGATGCCGATGGAGACGTAGACCAGCCAGGTCAGCATGGCCCCGCTGATTTGCGTCAGCAGGGACACCAGCGCAACCGTCAACAGCGCGCCGGGCAGCGCCATGGCCGTGGCGGAGAGCACCATGCCGCAGGTCCCCGCCACCTGGCGGCCCACGCCGGTGGCAATCTCCACCGGCAGCGCGCCGGGGGTGATGCTGGCCACCACCACGTCCTTGTTGAATTCGTCGCTGGTGACCTCGATGTCGGAGTCCTTCAGCTCCTCCTCGATGACCGGGATCAGGGCGGTGCCGCCGCCGTATCCCCAAAAGCCGATGCTGAGCATTCCCTGTACCAGCGATTTTATCTTACCCATACCGCGTTCCTCCCGTCCCGCGCCCCGCGCGGGAACGCCGTTGTTCCCAAAAAGAGCGGAAACCATTTTCAGTGTTGAAGTGACTGTGAAACAGCAATATTATAGCCGCTTCCGCGTTCCGCCGCAATGGAGGAATTGCAAATTATCCATGAATTTTGAATCTCAATTTCAGACAGGAGCGAACAAAATGCCCAAAAACATCGTTCTGGTGGGGATGCCCGCCTCCGGCAAAAGCACCATTGGCGTCATCCTGGCCAAGGAGCTGAAATACCGCTTTACCGACACCGACCTGGTCCTCCAGGAGGCCACCGACCAGACCCTGGTGGAGATCATCGCCCAGCGGGGGCTGGAGGGGTTCCTCCAGCTGGAAAACGACACCGTGGCCACCCTGGAGGTCCGCCGCTCGGTCATCGCCACCGGCGGCAGCGTCATCTATGGCCGGGAGGCCATGGAGCACTTGAAGACCCACGGCACGGTGGTCTATATTCGGCACCGCTATGAGGTCATCCAGTCCCGGCTGACCAACATCACCACCCGGGGCGTGGCCATGCGGGAGGGTGAGACCCTTTACGACCTGTTCCGGGAGCGGACGCCCCTCTATGAGCGGTACGCCGATGTGACGCTGGA
The DNA here is from genome assembly GCA_021203685.1 of Clostridiales bacterium. Classification (GTDB taxonomy): domain Bacteria; phylum Bacillota; class Clostridia; order Oscillospirales; family Oscillospiraceae; genus Onthomonas. Next base: position 18,357 of record JAJQAS010000023.1, read on the forward strand.
GGCCGACGGCCTGACCACCGAACAGGCGGTGCAGGCCATTATCCGGCTGCTGGGTGTTTAATCCGCCAGAAAGGTCAAAATTTCCTCCATGAACCGGCCCACAGTGGCGTCTTCGCTGCGGAAAATTTCATGCCGTGCGGTGGGGAACACCGCCTTTCGCCCGTTGGGGAGCTGAGCAATAAACCTGTCCTGCGCCTCGTTTTTCACCATGGTATCCTGCCCCGCCTGGAGCAGCAGCACCGGCAGACGCAGGTTGGCGCAGCGCTCCGGCTTCGTCAGTTTCTTCGTCACCAGCAACGACTCCCGCAGCCAACAATAGGTGGCAGCGTTGTTCTGGTACTGCTCGTGCTCCCGCTGCACCTGGAGATACCAGCAGTAACGGGTATAAGAGGTGGCGCAGCCCCAGACTCCGTCAAAGTCCTCCTCCCCGGTGAACACCCGCTGGTTGAAGAGGCAGTCCTTCCCCTTGCCGATGGCGATGAAGAACCGGGCCAGGAACAATGCCACACCGAACGGAACCCCCTGTGTCTGAGGGGCGATCATGGGGCTGGACAGCACCAGCTTTTTCACCGACAGCTCTGGATACAGCTCCAGCGTCAGGGCGGCAATGGCTCCGCCCATGGAGTGGCCCAGCAGGTATACCGGCAGGCTCTCCGTCTGAGGAAGCACTACCTCTACCAGGAAATACCGGTAGTCCTCACAGTAGTCGGTGAACTTGTCCACATGGGTCAGCCACAGCTCCGGCACCTGGCGGAAGGAGTTGCCGTGGCCCCGGTGGTCGCAGATGGCCACGCTGTACCCCGCTTGGAGGAAGTACCAGATGACCTCGGCGTATTTGACCGTGGCCTCCTCGAACCCGTGGGAGATGGCCACCCAGCCTTTCGTCTCCGGCTGGCGGTACAGCTCATAATAGATGGTTTCCCCAGGGTTCCGGGCGAAGGTCCCGGTGGTTTTGACCTTCTCCAGTTCCCCCTGCACCCGCTCGATTTGGGCGGGGTAGTCCTGCTCGGACAGTAGTTCAAAGGGTAAACGCATTGGAATGACCTCCTGTGGTACAGTTTATTTGTATGGTATAACCATACCACAAAACCGGACTGCGGGCAAGCGCGGAACGACTCACTTGTCCACGGCGCAAAAATTGGGCAAAAACCCATTGTAACCCGCGGATGTTTTGTATATAATAGTGGCTTGGAATCGAGAAGAAGGGCGGGCGGACGCTTTGCAGTGGCGCATCTACTATACAATCGAAAACGGCGAGGCCACCATCATCCGCTGCGTGGGCGACCAGCCCCGGCTGACGCTGCCGGAGGAGCTGGAGGGCTGCCCCGTCACCGGGTTAGGTTCCGACTGCTTCGCCGGGACCGCCCAGGCGGACGCTTGTGAGGCCCCAGAACCGGTTTACCTGCGGGAGCTGCCGCCCCCGGCGAAAGCCTACAAGAACCAAACGCTGAAACACCTGACCTTGCCCGCCTCTCTGCGCCGGGCAGGGGCGCGGTGCTTCGCCCAGTGCGCTGCCCTGCCCCGGCTGGAGCTTCCGGCGGGTCTGCGGGAGCTGGGAGAGCGGTGCTTCTACGGCTGCGGCGGGGTGGAGCACCTGGAGCTGCCGGAAGGTATTGAGCTTCTCCCCGACTACACCTTTGCCGAGTGCCGCAAACTCAGGCGGGTCTCCCTCCCCCACAGCGTCCGCGCCATTGGCCGCTGCTGCTTCTACAACTGTACCCACCTGGAGCGGTTGGACCTGCCCGACAGCCTGGAGGCCATCGGGGACCGGATGCTGATGAACTGCTTCGAGCTGAAAGAGCTGTCCTTCCGCATCGGGGTCAACGGCGGCGCGCTGCTGGCGGAAATCGACCGGGTCATGCGGGTGCGGGTCCGTTACCCGGAGGAGACGGTGGAAGTGGTGCTGACGGAGTACGCCCTGGAGTACGAAGAACTCATCCAGGCCAAGCAGTTCCGCACCAACGAGACCGGCACCGGCGGCCTGTACCGGGGCTGTTTCAGCGACCGGGACGTGGATTTTGCCCTGTACGACACCTATTTTTACGCCGCCAAGCTCCAGGATCCCCCGGAGCTGCTGGCGGAGCTGGCCTTTGACCGGCTGCGCTGGCCCCGGGAACTGCGCCCCGCCAAAGAGCAGGAATATTGGGACTACCTGAAAGGCCATATTCCCGAACTGACCGCTTTCCTGCTGGGCCGGGACGACCTGGAGGGGCTGGAATTTCTGCTCTCCACCGGCAGGCTGGACGGGAACGACCTGAACCAAATGCTGGAACGGGCGGAACAGGCGGAAAACGTGCGCTTTGTCAGCCGTCTGCTGGAGGCCGCCGGACACCGTCCCCGCTCCGGCGCGGACAAGCTCTTTGAACTGTGAGGTGGCTATGGCGTCAAATCGTGAACGGCTGGAGCGGCTGGGCAGCGCCATTCTGTCCGCCTCCCGGAATGAGTTATATTTTTCCATGCGGTTTCTGGACATCGCCCTCAGCGGCCTGGACTACCGCATGAACCTGAACACCGTCACCGTGGGCACCGACGGCGTCAGCATTCTTTTTAACCCGACCTATTTGCAGCGGGTCTACCGGGACGACCTGGTGGAACTGAACCGGGTCTACCTCCACATGATCCTCCACTGTATGTTCCGCCACGAGCTGAACCGGGAGGGCCGGGACGAGGACCTGTGGACAGTGGCCTGTGACATCGCCGTGGAGTCCATTTTGGACGGCATTGAAAACCGCTCCATCCAGCTCTCTGTCTCCACCTTCCGGGAGGAGACCTACGACTGGCTGGGCGAGGAGTGCCCCGTGCTGACAGCGGAGGCGATTTATCGGGCGCTGGAGCGGCGGCAGGTCCAGTATCTGGACATCCTGCGGCTCAAGCAGGAGTTTTTGCGGGACGACCACCAGTTCTGGCAGGACGACGACCCCGGCCAGGACGAAAACCGGCAGCAGGAGGACTCCGACAGCCCCGACAGCCGCGCCCAGCAGGAGCGCCGCCGGGAAGTGGAGGCCAAGTGGAAGCGCATCGACGAAAAGACCCAGACCAACCTGGAAACCTTTTTCGCCGGACACGGGGACGAGATGGGGGGATTGCTCAAGTCCATCCAAATCGAGAACCGGGAGCGGTATGACTACCGGGCTTTTCTCCGCCGGTTCGTCACCCTCCGGGAGGAAGTCAAAACCGATCCGGACTCCTTTGACTACGCCTTTTACAGCTACGGGCTGGAGCTTTATGGCAACATCCCCCTGATCGAACCGTTGGAGTACCGGGAGAGCCGGAAGATACGAGATTTTGTCATCGTCATCGACACCTCCGACTCCTGCTCTGACGGCATCATCGAGCGTTTTCTCTCTGAGACGCGGGCCATTCTCAACCAGGAGAGCGCCTTCTTCCGGGAGATGAACCTGCACATCATCCAGAGCGACGCCGGGGTGCAGATGGACACGGTGCTGCACAGCCCGGAGGAATTTGACCGATTCTCCCGGAGCTTCACCGTCAAGGGCTACGGCGGCACCGACTTCCGCCCTGCCTTCGACTACGTGGCGGGCCTCCAGGCCCAGGGCCAGCTGGCGGAGCTGAAAGGGCTGCTGTACTTCACCGACGGCTTTGGAACTTATCCTCAGAAAAAGCCGCCCTACGACACCGCCTTCGTCTTTTTCCGGGAGGAATACACCGACGCGCAGGTCCCCTCCTGGGCCATGAAGGTGATGCTGGGGCCGGAGGAACTGCAAGAGATATAAGGATTTCTGACGGCTCCTCTAAAGCTGCCGTATTATTCTAGTGGCTAGTGACTAGTGATTAGTGGCTAGAAAGAGGGGTTCTAATAAAAATTCCAGATCTGTCGGACAAAATTGACATCAGACATCAAGCACTATCCCCTCTTGCCTCCCCTGAAAGGGGAGGAGGGCCACCGCCTGCGGCGGTGGCGGAGGGGTTTCTAGCATAAGGCTTAGTAACCAAAAAGGGAAAAATGATATGAACATCAAACAGGCAAAGGAACAACTGAAACAGACCGTCCGGGCCTACCTGAGCCGGGACGAGTACGGCGACTGGACCATCCCCCTGGTGGCCCAGCGGCCCGTGCTGCTGATGGGGCCTCCGGGCATCGGCAAAACCGCCATCGCCCACCAGGCCGCCCAAGAGTGCGGCGTGGCGATGGTGGCCTACTCCATCACCCACCACACCCGGCAGAGCGCCATCGGTCTGCCCAGCATCCGCACCGGCTCCTTCGACGGCAAAGAGTTTCAGGTGACGGAGTACACCATGAGCGAGATTATCGCCAGCGTGTACAAGGAGATGGAAAAGACCGGCCTGCGGCAGGGCATCCTGTTTTTGGACGAGATCAACTGCGTCTCCGAGACGCTGGCTCCGGCCATGCTGCAATTTTTGCAGTGCAAGACCTTCGGCAGCCACCAGGTTCCGGAGGGGTGGGTCATCGTGGCGGCGGGCAACCCGCCGGAGTACAACCGCAGCGTCCGGGAGTTTGACATCGTCACCCTGGACCGGGTGCGCCGCATCGACATCGACGAGGACTTCCCCTCCTGGAAGGAATACGCCTACCAGCGGAAGGTCCACCCGGCCATTCTCTCCTATCTGGACATCAAGCCCTCCCACTTCTACAAAATCGAGACCACGGTGGATGGCCGCCGGTTCGTCACCGCCCGGGGGTGGGAGGACTTGAGCCGGTTCCTCACCGCCTGCGAGGGGCTGGATATCCCGGTGGACGAGTCGGTGGTGGGGCAGTTCCTCCAACTGCCCGCCGTGGCCAAGGACTTCGCCAACTATCTGGATTTGTATAAAAAGTACCAGACCGACTACAAGGTGGAGGAGATCCTCACCGGCACCTTCCGGGACAGCACCCTGCGCCGCCTGCGGGAGGCCCCCTTCGACGAGCGGCTCAGCGCCATTTCGCTGCTGCTGGACGGGGTATTCACTGCCTGCGCCGCCGCCAACGAGGAGGACGCCTTTGTCACCGAGCTGCACAGCGGCCTGAAGCAGGTCATGGCCGCTCTCCCCGCCGCCCCGCGCTGGGAGGACCCGTTCCAGACAGTCTCTGATAGCCTGTCCCGGGTGCTGGACGCCCAGCGGGCCACCGGCAACCTGGAAAAAGCCGCCGAGCGGCGGAAGCTCCGGGTGCTGGACACGCTGGACAGCTACCGCCAGACCCTCCGCACCGGAGACGTTTCCACCTCCGACCAGGCGGCGGAGGCGCTGCGCACCCAGTTCAGCACCGCCGTCACCCGGCGGCGGGAGGTCATTTTGGACGCTTCCGCTCGGCTGGACAACGCTTTCTCCTTCCTGGAGGCCGCCTTCGGCGAGAGCCAGGAGCTGGTGGTGTTCCTGACCGAGCTGACCATGAACTGCTACTCCATGCGCTTCATCCGGGACAACGGCTGCGAGAAGTACAGCCAGTACAACCAGTCCCTGCTGCTGGGCGGACGGCAGCGTTCCATTCTGGACGAGATCGGCGGCTGAACCGGCGAATGGACGGCGAAACGCTTCTTTTTGTACCCGTTCCCCGTTGATTATACCCTTTTGCGAAACAATCGGATTCCCTTTGTTTTTTTCTTGCCTTTTGGCCTTACCTATGCTAAAATTATGCCAACTGTAAAGACCGCCTGCCTGCGAACAAGCGGCGCTGGCTGAGGAATCTTCCCGCAGCAATCTATCTGAGAAAGTAGTGGAAAATATGGACGAAAAGAAGCGGATGTTATCCGGTATCCAGCCCAGCGGTGAGCTGACCCTGGGTTCTTATATGGGGGCCATCAAAAACTGGGCGGAACGGGCAGACGAGTTCGACTGCTATTACTTCATGGCGGATATGCACACCCTCACCGTCCGTCAGAACCCCGCCGACCTGCGCCGCCGGACGGTGGAGCAGCTGGCCCAGTACATCGCCTGTGGCCTGGACCCGGAGAAGAACACTCTTTTCATCCAGAGCCACGTGCCTCAGCACGCCCAGCTGGCCTGGATTTTGGACTGCTACACCATGTTCGGCGAGCTGTCCCGGATGACCCAGTTCAAGTCCAAGAGCCTCCACCACGAGGACAACATCAACGCCGGGCTGTTCACCTACCCCTGCCTGATGGCGGCGGACATCCTGCTCTATCAGGCCCACTACGTCCCCGTGGGCGAGGACCAGAAGCAGCACTGTGAGCTGACCCGGGACATCGCCCTGCGGTTCAACGGCATCTATGGCGACGTGTTCACTGTGCCTGACCCCTATATCCCCAAGGTAGGGGCCAGGGTGATGAGCCTGACCTCCCCGGAAAACAAGATGTCCAAGTCCGACAAGGACCCCAACGGCTGCGTCTACCTGATGAACCCGCCGGAGGTCATCGCCCGGAAGTTCAAGCGGGCGGTCACCGACAGCGAAATGTGCGTCCGCTACGACCCGGAGAACAAGCCCGGCATCTCCAACCTGATTCAAATTTACGCCTGTGCCACCGGCAAGGACTATGCCGCCGTGGAACAGGAGTTTGCCGGGCAGGGCTATGGTGCGTTCAAGACCGCCGTGGGCGATGCGGTGGTGGAACTTTGCCGCCCCATCCGGGAGGAGGCAAACCGCCTGCTGGCCGACAAAGCCTATCTGGAATCCGTCTACCGCGCCGGGGCCGACAAGGCGTCTTATATCGCCAACCGCACCCTGCGGAAGGTGTATAAAAAAGTCGGATTTGTCCAGAAATAAGGGGAACCGCTGACAGTCACTTACGCAAACAGCGATTCCCATTTAAGGAGTGTTTCGGAATATGCTCACCACCTCTGGAGCAGTGAGCGGGGTATGGTCCGCCCTGTTGGTCGCGCTGCTGGTCTCCCTGGCCACCACACCGGTATCCATGGTGCTGGCCACCCGTCTGGGCGCCATCGACATGCCCGGCATCAAGGGGACCGACAGCGAGCGGCACCTCCACACCCGCCCCACCCCCCGGATGGGCGGGCTGGCCATCTATCTGGGGTTCTTTTTCAGCGCGCTCCTCTTTGTCCCTATGGGGCGGAAGATGGTCTCCATGCTCATCGGCGCGACGATTATCGTCTTTTTGGGCATTTTGGACGACATTTACGACTTGAAAGCCTCTCACAAGTTCTGTGTACAGATTTTGGCGGCAGCGGTGGCTCTGGTCGGCGGCAACAAGATTACCTTTTTCAGCCGCCTGAGCATGGACGCCAACGGCGGACACTTCTCCCTGGGCTGGCTGTCCATTCCGGTGACAATTCTGTGGATCGTCCTCATCACCAACGCCGTCAACCTCATCGACGGGCTGGACGGGTTGGCCGCCGGCGTGTCCTCCATCTCCGCCATCAGCCTGGTGTTCATCGCCCTGACCTATTCCAACACCAGCGTGGCCATCATCACCGGCGCGCTGGCGGGGGCCTGCATCGGCTTTCTGCCCTACAACATCGCTCCGGCCAAAATTTTCATGGGGGACACCGGTTCCACCTTCATCGGATATATTCTGGCGGTGGCCAGTATTCAGGGCCTGTTCAAGTTTTACGCTGTCATCTCTTTCGTCATCCCCTTCTTTATGCTGGGTCTTCCCATTTTTGACGTGTGCTACGCCGTGCTGCTGCGGGTCAGCCACGGGGAAAACCCCATGAAGGCGGACCGGAAACACGTTCATTACCGCCTCATCGACATGGGCTTTTCCACCAAGCAGACGGTGGCTGTCCTCTACATCTGCTCCGCCATTCTGGGCGTGACCGCCGTGGTCATCACCACCACCGGCCTGGGCCGGGCGCTGGTTTTGCTGGTGGCCCTGGGCGCGGCGGCGACAGTGGCCGCCGGGCTGTTCCTGAAGCGGTGGAAGAAGTGACCGCCTGTGGTATCACCCCAACCCCATCAGCAGCACCAGCGCGAGAATGATCAGCCATTCGTCGTCCTCCGACTCCCGGAAGAGATAGATCAGGACGAGCACCAGCAGGATGTCGCCGTGATCCAGCTTATCCAGCCCCAACAGGCCCGCGATGCCGGAGGAACCTCCGGCATTTTTCTTCGTTCCGCCGCCCAGCAGGGCGAGAATCTGATTGAGCAGGCCGCTGCTCTCCCGCCCCGGTCGCTCCGGCTCCACCGGCTGGAAGTTGTCATTTGGAATATAAGGGTTATACATCGCGCTCGCCTCGGAACTGTTCCAGCGCCGAGCGTATCACCCGGGAAAAGCGGGCGATGCGCACCGCTTTGTCCAGCCGCTGCTGTCGCTCCTCCCGGAGGAAGGGCCGCATGGCCTGGAGCAGCGCGGTCTTTTCGTCGCCGCCCCGGGTGTACTCCCGGTAGAGGCCCATCAGCCGCTGTACCATGGCGGGGTCCAGGTTTTGCAGCAGGTTCAGCGGGTTCTCCCCCTCGGCTGAGGGGGAGCTGTCCGGCTGCGCCGCCGTCTCGGTGGGCGCGGCGCCCTCCTCTTCCGGCTTGCCCGCGATGGAGCTGGCCAGGGACATGATTTGGCCCATGGCCTCCGGCGAGGAGAGGATGCTGTTCAGTTTTTCCTCAAAATCGTCCACAGGTCTCCCCTCCCCTTTCGCCTTCGGTTGAGATGTACGTTATTCCCGGGGCGGGACCTGCTTTTCGATTTGGCTGACCAGGGACGCGCCCTCGCCGGTGTTCATCAGCTTTTGCATCATGGCAGTGAGGTCGGCGGCATCGCCTTTCCGGGCCTGCTGGGCCGCGTCCTTCAATTTGTCTCCGTTCTGGCTGCGGAGCAGCTCTATCAGCCGTTTCGTCTCCGGCGACTGAAGCAGCGTTTTCAGCTTCTCCCGGTCGCCCAGCAGGGCGGAAGCCTCGGCGGAACGGAGGGCATCATAGTTTTGAGACATACAAATCACCCCTTATACAGAGTATATGCAAACCAAGACGGGAAGTGACTGCTTTGAAAATTATCGTCTTTTCCGACTCCCACGGCAATGTTTCCAACATGATCGAAGTGGTGGAGCGGGAAGCACCTGACCGGGTGTTCCACCTGGGGGACTACCTGCGGGACGCTCAGGAACTGCAAATGGCCTACCCTGACCTGGAGGTGGACGCGGTGCCGGGCAACTGCGACTGGCACTCCACCGCCCCGCGGGAGAAAAAACTGACCATCGGGGGCTGCACCCTGCTGCTCTGCCACGGCCACGACTACGGCGTCAAATCCGGGCTGGGCAGTCTGGCATACCACGCACGGCAGGAAAAGGTCTCCATGGCCCTCTTCGGTCACACCCACGAGGCCCAGGTCGCCCGGCGGGGCGGCGTTCGGCTGTGCAACCCCGGCAGCTGCGGCATGGGCTATGAACCCACCTACGGCGTGCTGACCATCGGGGACGGCTGCGCCAGCTTTCACATCAGACCGGTGCTGGAGGAGGAATGAACCATGCTGCTGGCAATCGACGTAGGCAACACCAACATGGTCTTTGGCATTTACGAAGGCGGGCGGCTGACCCACTCCTTCCGCATGACCACCGGGGAGAGCTTCACCTCCGATGAGATCGGGCTTCAGGTTTGGAGCTACTTCCAGCGCACCCGGCTCAACACCGCCCAGGTGGAGGACGTGGTCATCTGCTCGGTGGTGCCGTCGGTGATGCACACTCTCTCCAACGCCATGATCAAGTATTTCCACCGTATCCCCATCGTGGTGGGGGAGCAGGTGTCCCCCGGTCTGGTCTATTCCAACAACTCTGACTACGCCACACACCACGGGGCAGACCGCAGCGTGGCCTGCGTGGCAGCGCTGGAGAAGTACGGCGCGCCGCTCATCGTGCTGGACTTTGGCACCGCCACCAAGGTGGACGTGATGGACCACGACGGCGTGTATCAGGGCGGGTCCATTCTGGCCGGTATCCAAATCTCCATCAACGCCCTGTTCCAAAAGACTGCCAAGCTGCCCCAGGTGGAGCTGACGGTGCCTGACCACGTGCTGGGCATGGAGACGGTAGAGCAAATTCAGGCGGGCGCTCTGTGCGGCTATATCGGGGCCATGGAATACCTCATCTCCCGGAGCAAGCATGAGTTGGGCGAGCCGGAAGGCACCGTCAAGGTGGTCGCCACCGGCGGCCTGGCCCGGCTCATTGCCGCCAACACCCACTTCATTGACGTGGTGAACAGCGGACTGATTCTGGACGGGCTGATGAGCATTTACCGCCGCTACAAGGAGCAGGGGCGGTGAATCGGGTGTGTTCCCTGCTGCTCCTGCTGGCCCTGACGTTGACCGGCTGCGCCGCCTCCGGCGGCGGGGAGAGCGTTTCCACTGTGGCGGACGGCTCTGTTTCGGCGGAAAGTTCGGCGGCGGAACCAGTAGAGACCGACCCAGGCCCGGAGGCGGACGCCTCCGCTCAATCCGCAGTGGAAAGCGTGGCAGAGGCTAGCACTCCGGCGGAGGAATCCGCCGAGGCAGAACCGGAGGCTGATGTCACAGAGAAATCGGAACCGGAGACCTCAGCAGACCAGAAGCTGGTGGTCATTGACCCCGGCCACCAGGCCCAGGGCAACAGTGAGCAGGAGCCCATCGGCCCCGGTGCCAGCGAGACCAAGGCCAAGGTCAGCAGCGGCACCTCCGGCTGCGTCAGCGGCTGGAACGAATATGAATTGAATCTGGCGGTGGGGCTGAAACTCCAGACGGAGTTGGAGAGCCGGGGGTATCAGGTTCTGATGACCCGGACCACCAACGATGTGGACCTGAGCAACGCGGAGCGGGCGGAAATCGCCAACCAGGCGGGGGCGGACGCTTTCGTGCGCATCCACGCCAACGGCTCCACCGACAGCAGCGTCAGCGGAGCCATGACCATCTGCCAGACCGCTTCCAACCCCTACAACGCCGCCCTTTACGACCAGAGCAAGCTGCTGTCCACCTGCGTGCTGGACAGCCTGGTGGCCGCCACCGGTGCCAACAAGGAGTGTGTCTGGGAGACGGACACCATGAGCGGCATCAACTGGTGCCAGGTGCCGGTGACCATCGTGGAACTGGGGTATATGACCAATCCCACCGCGGACGCGCTGATGGCTACAGAGGAGTATCAGGACAAGCTGGCCTCCGGCATCGCCGACGGCATCGACGCTTATTTCGCCGCGCTGGACGGGGAATAGCGCGTTTGAGAGAGGGTGCCAGGTATGCTCATCAAAAACGGCCTGCTTTTCGGGCCGGATGGAAGGTTTTCCGTCCGGGACATCGCCTTTGGCGAGACTGTCACTGCCGTTGGCCATTTGGACGGCCCGGAGACGCTGGACGCCGCCGGGAAGTACGTTCTCCCCGGCTTTTTGGATATCCACACCCACGGGGCGGTGGGCGAGGACGCCTCCGACGGCTCCGCCGAGGGGCTGGCGCGGCTCTCCCGCTATTACGCCAGCCAGGGCGTGACAAGCTGGTGTCCCACCACCATGACGCTGCCCGTTCCTGACCTGGAGCGGGCGCTCCGCGCCGTGCGGACATTTCAAGACACTCCTGCACCGGGGGCCAGGTGCCTGGGTGTGCATCTGGAGGGGCCGTTCCTCTCCCCCGGCAAACGGGGCGCTCACGCGGCGGGGTATCTTTTGCCGCCGGATTGGGAACTGTTCCAACATCTCAAAGAAGTCTCCGGTGGGCAGATTCGGCTGGTGACCGTAGCCGGTGAAACGCCGGGGGCCATTTCATTCATCAAAAAGGCGGCACAGGTCTGCACCATGGCTCTGGGCCATACGGCAGCGAATTACAACCAGGCGGTGGCCGCCTATGCCGCCGGAGCCACCCACACCACTCATCTGTTCAACGCCATGTCACCCCTTGGCCACAGGGAACCGGGGACCGTGGGCGCTGCCTTTGCCAGCGGCGCCACAGTGGAGCTGATTTGCGACGGGCTGCACATCCATCCGGCTGTGGTGCGGATGGTGTTCCGGCTCTTTGAAGGCCGGGTGGCGCTGGTCAGCGACTCCCTCCGCTGCGCCGGGATGCCGGACGGCGAGTATACGCTGGGCGGAGAGCCTATTATCTTGCGACACGGCAGGGCCACCCGCCCGGACGGAACGCTGGCCGGGTCCTCCATCAGCGTGCTGGACGCAGTGCGCAACGCAATCTCCTTCGGGGTGCCGCTGGAGGCGGCGGTGGGCGCGGCCACGATGACCCCGGCCCAGATCGTCGGCGCGGCAGACCGGTTGGGCAGTCTGGAGGTCGGCAAGCTGGCCGATTTGGTGATATTAGACCGGGATTTGAACCTGGAAGCGGTCTACATCGGTGGAAAACGGTTCCGGTGAACATTTTTATCGCGCAATACACATCTGCACCAAAGGGGAGGCGGCAAAATGGAACGGGTCAACCAGATTTTGCGCCATCCCCTTTTTCGGGACAAGCTGGCGGAAATTGACCGGCTGGAGCGGGAGCGCATCTTCTGTGGCCACGGGATGGAGCATCTGCTGGATGTAGCCCGGCTGGCCTACCTCCGCAGTCTGGAGGAGGGGCTAGGGCTGGACCGGGAGCTGATTTACGCCGCCGCCCTGCTCCACGACATTGGCCGGGGAGACCAATACCTGCGGGGCATCCCCCACGACAGGGTAGGCGCGGTCTACGCGGAGGAAATTCTGACCGACTGCGGCTTCTCCCCTGCCGAGCGGGAGGCGGTCGTGCAGGCCATATCCGGCCACCGCAGCCCGGAGGTGGCCGCGGAGCCGACGCTGCGGGGCGTGCTGTACCGGGCGGACAAGGAGAGCCGCCTGTGCTTCTGCTGCCCGGCGGCGGAGCAGTGCAACTGGCCGGAGGACCGGCGCAGCAAGGGCATCCGGCGGTAAACCGCCAGCGAAGAAAGGAAACATTGAAATGAGAATTGGGAATCGGGACTTTCAGCCCAGTGGCCATACCTATGTGATGGGCATTTTAAACGTGACGCCGGACTCCTTCTCCGACGGGGGCCGCTGGAACCGGCTGGACCAGGCGTTGGCCCACGTGGAGGAGATGGTGCGGCAAGGGGCCGATGTCATCGACATCGGCGGGGAGTCCACCCGCCCCGGCTACACCCTGCTCCCCGACCAGGAGGAGATCGACCGGGTGGTTCCTGTCATCGAGGCGGTGAAGGCCCGTTTTGACGTGCCTGTCTCTCTGGACACCTACAAAAGCCGGGTGGCTCTGGCGGGGCTGAACGCCGGGGCCGACCTCATCAACGACATCTGGGGGCTGAAATATGACCCGGACATGGCGGGTATCATCGCCCGGGCGGGGGTTCCTTGCTGCCTGATGCACAACCGGGAAAAGGCCGACTACGGGATGTTCATGGTGGACCTGCTGAACGACATGGCAGAGACGCTGGCTCTCGCCAAAACAGCGGGTATCCCGGACGAGCGCATTATTTTGGACCCCGGCGTGGGCTTCGGCAAGGGGTATCAGCACAACCTGGAGGCCATTGACCGGCTGGAGGAACTGAAAGGGCTGGGATACCCCGTCCTGCTGGGAACCAGCCGAAAGTCGGTCATTGGCCTGACCCTGGACCTGCCCGCAGACCAGCGGCTGGAAGGTACCCTCGTCACCACGGTGTTTGCAGTGTTGAAGGACTGTATGTTCGTCCGGGTCCACGACGTGGAGGCCAACGTGCGGGCCATCCGCATGACTGAGGCCCTTCGGCACGGCTATTGAGAGGTGCGCTATGGATGAAATTACCATACGCGGACTGGACGTGTTTGCCCACCACGGGGTTTTCCCGGAGGAAAACCGGCTGGGACAGCATTTCATCGTCAACGCTGTGCTGTACACCGACACCCGCAAGGCGGGGCTGACCGACGCGCTGGAGGAAACGACCAATTACGGCGAGGTCTGTCAGGAGATTACCCGCTTTTTGCAGGAGCACACCTGGAAGCTGCTGGAGGCGGCGGCGGAGCACACCGCCCAGCATATTTTATGCACGTTTCCCCTGCTCTCCGCTGTGGATTTGGAGCTTGAGAAGCCCCAGGCCCCCATTGGCCTGCCCTTCGACACGGTTTCCGTCAAGATTCACCGGGGACGGCACCGGGCATACGTGGCTCTCGGCTCCAACCTGGGGGACAAACAGGGCTATATTCAGGCCGCGCTGGAGGGTCTGCGCCAGAATCCACAGGTTCGTGTGGGCCGCTGCTCCACCCTCCTCTCCACCGCCCCCTACGGCGGTGTGGAACAGGACGATTTCCTCAACGGCGCGGTGGCGCTGGACACGCTGCTGACCCCCTGGGAGTTGCTGGACGAGCTGCATCGGCTGGAACAGCTGGCAGGACGGGAGCGGAAGGTCCACTGGGAACCGCGGACGCTGGATCTGGACATTTTGCTCTATGACAGTGAGATCATCCGCAGCCAGACGCTGACCATCCCCCACCCGGACATGGTCAACCGGGCCTTTGTTCTGGAGCCGATGGCGGAGATCGCCCCCAATGTCCTCCACCCGGTTCTGCACCGAACCATGGCGGAGCTGCTGGACGAGCTGCGGGAGAAGGAATCATGTTAAAGCTCATTGCCGCCGTGGCCCGGGATGGGGGCATTGGCTGGCGTGGCGGCCTGCTGTTCTCCATCCCGGAGGATTTGCGCCGCTTCAAAACTTTGACCACGGGGAAAACCGTGGTCATGGGCCGGGGAACGCTGGACTCTCTGCCCGGAGGCAGGCCCCTCAAGGGCCGCAGGAACCTGGTGTTGACCCGTGACCGGGCTTTCTGTCGGGATGGCGTGGAGGCGTTTCACAGCCTGCCGGAATTACTGGCGGCGCTGGCCGCCGAGGACGAGGCGTGGGTCATCGGCGGCGCGGCGGTGTATGAGCAGCTTTTGCCCTGCTGCGGGGCACTGTACCTGACCGAGGTGGACGCCGCGCCTCCGGCGGACCGGTTCTTTCCGCCCCTGGACGAGGGTTGGCGGCTGGCCGGGGCCACGGACTGGCGGGAGACCGATGGTCTCCCCTACCGGTTCTGCCGGTATGAACGATAACGGTATAAAAACACATGGGCGGGAACCTTTTCGGAGGTTCCCGCCTGTTTTTTGCGGTATATAAGCCGGAATAGAGACAAACCGTGGGTGCATAGGGTGATAACAGCGTCTCAAAGAAAGGACTGAAGCTATGCTCTCGGTACTCACCCTGTTATTGCTCCAGGGGCGGTTTTTGACCCTGCGCCTGGGCGGTGACCGCTCCTTCCCCAAGCCCCTCTCCGCCCAGGAGGAACGGGATTGTCTCCAACGGGCGGCGGCTGGTGAGGAAGCGGCCCGGAACACCCTCATCGAACACAACCTGCGGCTGGTGGCCCACATCGCCAAAAAATATTACAACCAGACCGGTGATTCCGACGACCTGATCTCCATCGGCACCATCGGTCTCATCAAGGCGGTGAACACCTACAAGTCGGATAAAAACAGCAAGCTGGCCACCTATGCCGCCCGGTGCATCGAAAACGAAATTCTTATGCACCTGCGGCGAAACCGGCGTATCGCCGGAGAGATCTCGCTGAACGACGCCCTGGACCAGGAGGACGAAGGCTCCTCCCCTTCCCTGCTGGACGTGTTGAAGGTGGAGGACACCATGCTGGAGGACCTGAACACCCGGGATTCCTGTGAAAAAGTCCGCCGGGCGGTGTATCAGTGCCTGGAGGGGCGGGAGCAGCTGGTCATCGTCAAGCGGTACGGGCTGGATGGCCGACCGCCGGAGACCCAGCGGGCGGTGGCGGAAAAGTGCGGCATCAGCCGGAGTTATGTCTCCCGCATCGAGAAGAAAGCGTTGAAAAAGCTGGAGGAGCATATGGCACACCACTAAACGTGGAAAAAAACAGTGGTATCGTTACCACACGAATCCGCGAGAACGGCTCAAAATCATCCGCTGAAATACCCGACCGTCAAACTTCGTACCGCTCCAGTCATCATCAACGCCGGTTTCGTGCTCGATTTTTGTTTTTCATTCCCCCTGAATGCTTTGTCTCCGCCCAAAACCGGCATCCTGTACCCCTTATCGAATGATTGCTTTTTCGTCAAAACACAGGAGGGGCCGGTTTTCCCCGCAGTGGATTGCAAGGACGCTCCTTGTCCCCGTGATTGCCAGGTAAAACCGCAAACAGGAAATGAGAAACTGCGCTGCAAAAACTTAATATGGCTATCCCTTTGAATCAGCCTCGTTGTGATAAGCTGTTAGCCGTTAGCTGTTAGCTGTTAGTCAGGTATTTCCAGTCTAAAGCGAACAGCTAAAAAGGCAACGGAGAGCGAAACCACCCGTTTATAAGGAGTGCAAACGGTAAGCGCAGTTCGTAAATGCCAGGAACCACAAAGCTAACAGCCAATAGCTAAAAGCTAAGAGCTAAAATGCTCACAAGGGATAACCAGAAAACTTAAAAAACACAAAGTATTCCTGCGTTTTTGCACCTTGTTTTTCCAAAATTTTTCTTTGCAATCCACTAGTCGAATTGTGCGGCGCCGCCTGAAGACAAAATGGCGCAAATCAGCGGACACTCTCTGCAATCGAATCAAGGAATAATCGGACGGTAGGTACAACACGCACCTACCGTCCGATTTGTTTTCCAGTTCCGGCAAAGCACACAAGCCCTCTGTCACCACTCCTCTTTGTGATACCTGTCCCGGAACTGCTTCAAGGTCATTCCGGTGAATTTTTTGAACTGGGTCCCCAAGTGGCTCTGAGAGGCAAAGCCCAGGTAGTTGGCAATCTCCAGGAAGGAGTAGGTGGAGTAGGTCATCAGGTTTTTCGCCAGGTCGATCTTCTGAGCCAGGATATACTGATAAAGGGTGATCCCCTCCTGTTTGCGGAAGCGGGCGGTCAGGTAGTTGGGGTTAGCACCCAGATTCTCCGCAATCTCCTGCACCGTCAACGGCTCGTGGAGGTGGGCAAAGACATAGTTTTTACAGCGCTCCACCAAAGGATTTCCCCCGCCCATGCCCTCCGCTGCCACCAGGGAAGCGGTCTTTGCCTCATGCACCTTTTGCGTCAGGGTGAACACCACCTCGCTGACCATCGGCTCCAACAGCGACATATCTTCCAGGTCCTCGATCTGCTGGGAGCAGGCGTCCACAAAGGTCAGGGCCTCTTCCGGCTGCAAGCCGCCGCGAATGGCCGCCCTGGACGCGGCAAAAATCACATACTGCGCCATATTTTTGCCGTTTCGGATGGGATTCCTGGAGGTCACGCCCAGCGTCCCCGGATAGGTCTCCGACCAGCTGGCTTTCAGCTGCGCCATGCTCCCGGCCTCAATGCTGTTCAGCATTCGAAACTCCTGATCATAGGGGTTGTGGGTCCTGGCGTGCTCCCGGTTGGAGAAAAGGGCGTCTGTGGTGTGCCGGTTCAGCGACTCCTTCAGAGGTGTCGTATGATAATTCATTTGCAGGCAGTCGATATACGCCAAATCGCTCTCCCGGAAGAGGTTAAACAGCAGCAGAGAGTCTTTCAGCAAGGTGCTGACGGAGACCACCATCAGGTGGGGCCAGGTTTTTCCGTCCGCCTGGATGTGGAGCATATGGGTGAAAATGGCCCCTTTGTCGCTGAACAGCAGATTCACCGGCCCGATGAGGTAGAAGCCGCCCTCCGCCGCGAAGCGTGTGTAGGCGGTTTCCCCGTTGATGCAGTAAACGGCGGGAAAGGCGTCCGCCGGGGAGCCGAACAGAAAGGCGGCAACTTCTTCGTTTTCCAGCAGTGTATCGCTGAAATCCACTCTGGTACAGTGCGTTTCCACAACCGTCCCCTCTGCGGAATAGAGTGTGACGTTGCAGTTCAGGTTGCTGGCAATGTAGGTGCAAACCGGCGTGATCCTCATGTTCCATTCTCCTCAGCTGATAATGATAAAGAGATTATATCACAAAAATGAGCAATTTAACAGAGCGATGAGAAATTTTATAAATTTTCGCCCCCGCCGCCGATAAAATTGGGTCATGCAAGCTTTAACGTTTCCGCAAGAAAGGAGAAACAGATGAAAACGTTCCAACTGAAAGCTTTTTCCAAACCCATCTTCAACTCGAAGGTCAAAAGCGACCAGGTCAAGAACTCCGAGCGGTGGCTGGGCTACTTCCTGGGTCCGGCGCTGGTGGCGACGCTGTACGCTGGCGCGGGCGGCAGCTACCTGAACACCTTCTACACCGACGTGCTGGGGCTGAGCGCCCTGGCGGGAGGGCTGTTCCTGACCCTGATGCCGGTGGTGTCCAAGGTGGTGGATGCCGTGACCAATATCTTCATGGGCCAGATGGTGGAAAACACCAGAACGCCCCAGGGCAAGGCCCGCCCCTGGATTCTCATTTCCGGCCCCATCATGGCGGTGGCGGCCATCCTGCTGTTCGCGGTGCCCCAGGGCAACATGCTCATCACGGCGGTGTGGGTCATTTGCAGCTATAACCTGTACTTCGCCATCTCCTACACCATGTACAACCTGAGCAACGTAGTCACCATCCCCCTCTCCACCCGAGACAACAAGCAGCGGGACAAGCTCTCCATGGCGGCGGCCATGGCCATCAACATCGTCCCCGGCGCGATTCTGGCGGTGGTGTTCCCCTCCTTCCTGCTGCCCTTCATGGGCGTAGACCAGAGCCGCTGGATTCTGGTCATGGGCATCCTGGCGGTGCTGGCCATCCCCGGTACGCTGCTGCAATACTACTTCACCCGCGAGCGCATCACCGAGGAGAACCAGCAGGAGCCGCAGGTGGAGGAAGAAAAGAAGGAGAGCGGCGTCTCTCTGGCCGCGCAGATCAAGGGCTGCCTCTCCAGCAGGTACTGGGTCATGATCATGGCCGTTATGATCATCTACTATATTTACAACAACTTCCAGACCACCTCCCTGGTCTACTACAGCAACTGGGTGCTGGGCACCTACAACGACGGCACCACCATGTCCCTGCTGAACATCGTGGGTCAGGCCATGCTCGGCCCCGGCGTCCTCATCCTGTGGCCCCTGGTGGGCAAAATCGGCAAGCAGAAGGTCTACATCGTGGGCAGCGTGGTTGCGGCCATCGGCGGCTGCATTGGCGCGGTTTGCGCCCGGAACCTGGGCCTGGTACTGGTCGCCCTGACCATCCGCTCCATCGGCACCCTGCCCATCACCTACGTCACCCTCTCCATGCTGGCGGACGCTCTCGACCATGTGGAGTGGAAAGCGGGTTATCGTTGCGACGGGTTCTCCAGCTCCGTTTACAGCATCATCATCACCGTCTCCGCGGGCATCGCCACCGGCCTCTTCAACCTGGGCCTGGCGGTGACCGGCTATGTGGCCCCGGCCTCCGACGGCACTTGGGTGGCCCAGTCCGCCGCCGTGCAGAACTTCCTCATCAGCGGCATGTTTATCATCCCGGCCGTTGGCGCGGTCGTGCTGTTCTTCATCTTCCTGGCCTTCGACCTGGAAAAGAAGCTGCCGCAGATCCGTGAGGACATGGCCCAGCGCAGAGGCGAGACGGAAAACACTTCCGAAGCGTAACACAACCA